>CAYMLN010000269.1:1632-4440 GCA_964391045.1 uncultured Saprospiraceae bacterium | reverse complement strand
ATTGTTCATTGTTCATTGTTCATTGTTCATTGTTCATTGTTCATTGTTCACTTTTAGCTTTTAGTTTTTAGCTTTTCCCTTACTTTGGCTCTCTCCCTCTTCCTCACCCCTGTTTTCGTCTCGCCCCGTTCGGGAAACATATAGTATTTTTATTCATGCGTTATCCAGTCGTCGCGGTCATGCTCATGGCCGCCCTATCCGTCTGCGCGCAGGGGAGCGGGTTCACGTTCAACTACTCCGGCCCGACGCAGATCATCGTCGGCCCGTCCTGCGCGGCGCCCCTCAATTGGGGGCATCCGAATACGCCCACCGTGACGAGCAACCTGCCGGGCGGCGTCATCGTGTCCTTCACGATCTACTCGATCAGTGGCGGATACGCGATCGGCGACCTCGTGCCCGGCGGTTCGACCGTGACCGTCTTCTACCAGGCGCTGGACAACTTCGGCAACACGGCCCTCTTCGGCTTCTCGATCAATTTCATCGACAATATCCCGCCGGTCTTCGACCCCTGGACCCTGCCCCCGGCCAACATCACCGTCACCTGCTCGTCAAACCTCCCGCCGCCGGCGGCGGTGGAAGCCACGGACAACTGCGACAACGAGAACGTCAACCTGACGATCACCTATACACAGACTGGAACAGTGCAGCCCTGCATGGGCGGCACCATCACCCGGCGATGGGTCGCCGATGACGACCTCGGCAACAAGTCCACCTTCACCCAGGTGATCACGGTCACGCCGGACGTCACCCCGCCCGTGATCGCCAACACGCTGCAAAACGGCACGGCCCCCTGCTCGACCGCCATGGCCGCCTACTCGACCTGGCTCAACACGCAGCGAGCCAATTTCACCGCGACCGACGCGGGATGCGGCGTGATGACCTTGTCGGACAACGCCCCCTCCCCGGCGATCATCACGGAGTTTTGCGGCGCCATCGACGTGACCTTTACCGCCAAGGACAACTGCAACAACACCAGCTCCGTTGTCAGGACCTTCACGGTCACCAATTCGGTCCCGCCGGTCATCACCCTTCCGGCCGAAGACGCGACCGGCAACTGCAGCCAGCCCAACATCCAGGTCCTGTTTACCAGCTGGCTCGCCTCACACGGCGGCGCGACCGCCACGGATGATTGCAGCGGCGTCCTGTGGAGCACCTTCCCGCCGAACCCGTCCCTGGCCGATACATGCAATGCCGCGATCGAGGTCCTCTTCATCGCCGGCGACGGATGCAACAATTTCGACACGACGGCGGCAAGTTTTACGGTGACGGACATGACCCCGCCGAATATCACCGCGCAAGCCACGACCCGTCTTCTCGGCTGCACGACGGCCAACCTCGATTCGCTGCTGACCGACTGGCTGACGAAAGCCGGCGAGAGCGCGGCGACGGATCTGTGCACCCCTTCCGGCCAATTGGCCAAAGGATTCGCCATCAGCGGGGACACGCTCACGCTGGATGGTGTGCTTGACGCCTGGGCGGATTCCCTCGCGTCCGGATGCCGTGACAACGTCGTGATCAACGGCATCGGGATCAACAACGTGAAAGGGTATATCCCCGTGACCTTCCTGTGGGCCGACAAATGCGGGAACGAAGCCGGCTCGACGGGCTATTTCGGCATCACGGACAACGGCCGGCCGGTGTTCGCGTCTCCGCCACAGGATACCGGCATCACGTGTGCACAAGGCGCAGGTTGGGAGCCCCTTTTCCTGGACTGGTACAACACGGCCGGGTTCGCCACCGTCACCGACGCCTGCAGTGCGGTGACCTTGTCCGGAAACATCACGGCCGACAGCGCAATGCAATACCTGGCTGCCGCCCTCGACACGGCCTGCGCCCAGGGGGCCTCCGTGACGATCACCTTCATGGCCACCGACGAATGCGGGAACATCAGCACGACTACCCCGGCCGCCACCTTTGCACTTTCCGATACGCTGCCGCCCGCCCTCCTGCAAACGGCCACGGACCTGATGATCGGCTGCAGCGGCGATCCCCAGGAACAGCTGGAAGACTGGCTCGACGACGCCGGCGGCGCAGCGGCCAGCGACGGATGCGGCGATGTCGCATGGACCTTCCAGTGGTCTGAAGCCGGCCAGTCGATGACCGGCTCGCCCGGCACAGGACCGTATCCGCAGATCGGCAACGCCGGGTGCGACACCTCCATCACGGTCGTCTTCATCGCGACGGACCCCTGCCTCAATGTCGTGCGCGATACCGCGTTCGCGACACGCATCGATACGATCGCGCCGTCGATCACGCTGACCACGGACACCTTGCACCTGGCCTGCACGGAACCCGTCCCCGCCGATACGCCGCCAGTCGTGGATGATTGCGATCCTGCGCCCATGATCACCTTCCAGGACAGCGTCAGCATGGACACCTGCACGGGACGGCCCGGAGTGATCGTCCGCACCTGGATTGCGACAGATGCCTGCGGCAACACCTCGTCAGCCACGATCGTCTACATCACCTTCGATACGATAGCGCCAACCTTCGACCTCCCGCAGGTGACCGGATCCGGGTGCGAGCCCGATTCGCTTGCGTTGGAAAACGTTTCGGACAACTGCGATCCCGCACCTGTCGTCACGTGGTCCGATGAATTCACGGGAGGCGTGTGCGAGAAGACGCTCATGCGTACCTGGACGGTGAGCGATGCGTGCGGCAACAGCGCCACAGCGCTCCAGGCGATTGCGCTCAGCGACGACACCCCGCCGGTCATCGTCACGTCGCCGGGCGATGTCACATTCTCCTGTGACCCATCCATGCCCGACCTGCAGGCCGTATACGAGGCCTGGCGATCCGCCGTCGAGG
>CAYMLN010000269.1:0-1622 GCA_964391045.1 uncultured Saprospiraceae bacterium | reverse complement strand
TGGAAGGTTCGTTCGATCCGGCGGACACGATGACGTGGCCCGGTACGCCGCTGTCCGCCACGATCGAATCGCCATGCGGTATCGACACAACCGTGCATGCTATTCTCGTCGCCTACGATCAATGCGGGAATTCCACATCGGTCCTCATCTCGTTCACAATCGCCGATACCGTTGCCCCGGTCATGCAGGATTGCCCGGCCCGGCTAGAATTTCCCGCTAACGACGCCTGCGAAGGTGCAGTAACGGTCGCCCAGCCCGATGTCATCGAGATCTGCAACCCGGAAAACCTGAGATGGCGCTACGTCCTCAATTCAGGCGATACGATCCAGGTTGATCAAGGCTTCGTGCTCGACACCATCTTGCCGGCAGGCGTGCATCAAGTCACCTGGCTGGCGACCGATTGCGCCGGACTGACCGCGATATGCATGACGGAGATTGCCATCATTAACGAGAACGCACTGATCATCAGTTGCCCGGCAGACACCTTCGCATTCACGCCGCCGGATGCATGTTCTGTCAACTTGACGGTACACCCGCCAGCAATCACCCAGGGGGATTGCAGCGGAAGCATCGCAGGGATGAGTGGATACATCGAAGGCGATGCCAGTCCGGATGTATTCACATTCGATAACGTGGATGATACCGTAGATATCCTGTTCGCACCGGGCACCCATACGGTCTACCTCATCGCACGCGACAGCACAGGCGATACGGACACCTGTCGATACGTCGTCAGCGTGACCGACACGATCCCGCCGGTGATCGAATGCCAGCCGGATACCGTCTTTGTTTTCCCGTCCGGGCTCGATACTGTTTATCTGTCGAACCTGAACATTCCGGTTAATATCACGGACGCCTGCGGGACGACCGACCCTGTTTTCGATCCCGCCTTCGCAACATGCGATCTCCAGGCCCAAACCTTGTCGCTGATGGTCGCCGTGACCGATGTTTCCGGCAATACAGCCACTTGTATTACGACCCTTCGCATCGAGACGACGCCGTTGACCCCGGCATGGGTTCGCGGGTTGTGCGAAGACACGCTGCGCCTGTTTGCGATGCTTCCAGACAGTCCCGCCGTCAGTTGGACCTATTCATGGACAGGGCCTAACGGATTTACATCTGACATCGCTGACCCGGTGATCCCGGAGGCGGACGCATCCGATAGCGGAAGCTATGTCCTTACGGTCACCGGCCCGACAGGCTGCACCTCCACAGGACACGTCGAGGTCGTCATCAGCGCTTTCAATGCCCCGATCATCACTGTTGAAGACGATACGTTGTGCGCGGGTGTGCCGATCGAACTTCAGGCAACACCCTACAGCGGAGACGTCACCTACCAATGGTATCTCGCGGCGAATGACAGCTTGCTGGCCATCACGGCGACGTCGATGCTCGTTTTGTCGGACGTTGGTCCCGGCGAATATGGTTTCTACGCCACGGCCACGCAGGATACATGTTCCACTGACCCAGGTCCGGTCACATTCGTCCACATCGATCCCGTGCCCGAATCCGAAATCGCCGACCTTCCGGCGGTCCTTTGCATCACGGACACGCTGTTCCTTGCGCCGGCGGCCGTGTTACCGGGCTTTATGTATGCCTGGACCGGCCCCGGCGGATACACG
>CAYMLN010000268.1:0-4449 GCA_964391045.1 uncultured Saprospiraceae bacterium | reverse complement strand
GTGATCACGGGCGACCACGAGACCGGCGGCTTCGCCGTCCAGCCCGGCTCGAAACTCAACAAGATCGAAGTTTCGTTCACGACCAAGAGCCACACCGCTGTCATGATCCCCGTCTTCGCCGACGGCCCCGGCGCGGAGCTCTTCCGCGGCGTGTATGACAACACGGAGATCTTCCAGAAGCTGAAAGCCCTGATGCGGCTTCCCTGAGAGAAAGGGCTGTAAGGCGCTACGCGAAAATAGGTTTAGGGGTTAGGGTGTAGTGGTTAGGGTTTAGAGGTTAGGGTTATCCTCAACTGTCTCAACTGTCTCAACTGTCTCGACTGTCTCAACCTTCTAAACCCTCTAAACCTCCCTGATTAATTCACCACAAGGCTACCTTTACCCCACCATGTCCTCCCGCAGAGACCTCTTCCTTCGCCATGTCGCGCAGACGTCGCCCGCGCCTGACGGGTTCGAAGTCGGGCGGGCGGACGGGATCTACCTGTACGATCCGGACGGCATGCCCTATATCGACGGCATCTCGGGTATCGCGGTGTCATCTTTCGGCCATCAGCACGATTACATCCGGGACGCGATCAGGGCGCAACTCGACACCCACCTCCATACGTCGGTGTACGGGGAGCATATCCAGGCCCCGCAGGTCGAGCTGGCCCGTCGCCTCGCGGAATGCCTTCCGTCCTCGCTCGATTGCGCCTATTTTACGAGCTCGGGCGCGGAAGCCGTGGAAGGCGCGCTCAAGCTCGCGCGACGGTACACCGGCCGCTACGAGATCATCGCCTGCCGAAATGCTTATCACGGCAGCACGGCCGGCGCGGAGAGCCTCCGCAGCGACCACGCCTATACGGCCGCCGCACGTCCCCTCGTGCCCGGGATCCGGCACATCGATTTCAACGACGCCGGACAGCTCGACCAGATCGACCGAACGACCGCGGCCGTCATCCTCGAGACTGTCCAGGGCGAAGCCGGGGTGATCGAGCCCGCTCCCGGGTATCTGCGCGCCATGCGCACCCGATGCACCGCCATGGGCGCCCTCCTCATCTTCGACGAGATCCAGGCCGGCATGGGCCGGACCGGCACCCTGTGGGCCTTCGAGCAGGAAAACGTGAAGCCGGACGTGCTGCTCCTCGCCAAGGCCTTCGGTGCGGGCCTTCCGCTCGGCGCATTCATCGCGGCGCGGCCGATCATGCAGGTACTCTCGCATGATCCCATCCTCGGCCACATCACCACGTTCGGCGGACATCCCCTAAGCTGCGCCGCCAGCGTGGCCGCACTCGACCTGCTGGCCCGTACCGACCTCCTCCGAAACGTCCGCACGGCCGGCGCATCGATCAAGGCCGCGCTGTCCGGTCACCCGGCCGTGCGCGAGGTCCGCGGCCGAGGCCTCATGCTCGCCGTCGAACTCCGCGACTCGTCCCGTCTCCAGGAGGCGATTCGCGCCTGCCGCGATGAGCGCGTCCTCGTAGACTGGTTCCTCTTTAACGACCGGTCGATCCGCCTCTACCCGCCGCTCACCATCTCGGCGGAGGAAGTCGCGGACCTTATCGGACGGATGACGCGCGCCCTGGACCGGATTACGGCAAACGGATAACGGATAACGGTAAACGGCGAACGGTAAACGGCAAACGGTAAACTGTAAACTGTAAATGGTAAATGGCGAACGACCTGCGATGACGTTCTTTGGTGGTCTCCCGACATACCGCCAAAGAGAACAGTCTTTTAGGACGCCTGGTCAATAAACAGGAAAAGACCTGCCCTCCGCGTCTCCGTGAGAAATATGGAAGCCCTTTACCGGTAAAATTTTCCTGAAAAACCCGAGGCGCTTACAGCTCCTTGCGGAGCCGCGCCACCGGGATATTGAGCTGCTCCCGGTACTTCGCCACGGTGCGGCGGGCGATGCTGTAGCCCTTCTTCTCCAGCATGATCCGGAGCTTCTCGTCGGAGAGCGGCTTCCGCTTGCTTTCCCGGGAAATAATCTCCCCGAGGATGGACTTCACTTCCTGCGTGGACACTTCCTCCCCGTCCGTGTTGACGATCGATTCGGAGAAGAAATCCTTGAGGCGCTTCGTCCCGAACTCCGTCTGGACGAACTTGCTGCTCGCCACGCGCGAGACCGTCGAGATATCCAGGCTCGTGATCTCGGCAATGTCCTTCAGGATCATCGGCTTGAGCTTGGTGGCGTCGCCGGTCAGGAAGAACTCCTTCTGGAACTGCATGATCGCGTACATCGTCTGCCGGAGGGTGTTCTGCCGCTGCTTGATGGCGTCGATAAACCACTTGGCGCTGTCGATCTTCTGCTTGATGAACATGACCGCCTCCTTGTTCTCACGCGACTGGCCCTCCCGGTGGTTCTGGTAGGCCTTGAGCATGTCGAGGTACTGGTCGTTGATCCGCAGGTCCGGCGCGTTGCGCATGTCCATCGACAACTCCAGTTCGCCGTCCCGG
The DNA here is from genome assembly GCA_964391045.1 of uncultured Saprospiraceae bacterium. Classification (GTDB taxonomy): domain Bacteria; phylum Bacteroidota; class Bacteroidia; order Chitinophagales; family Saprospiraceae; genus Opimibacter. Next base: position 2,007 of record CAYMLN010000268.1, on the reverse strand, counting down.
TTGGTCACGATGAAGTCCGGAATGATGGTCTGCGTCTGCGTGTCGAACTGGCTGGTGTAGCCGCTGGCCGGCTTCGGGTTGAGCTTGAGGATTTCATCGAGCGCGTCCTTGAGCGTATCCTCGTCGATCTCGAGCAGCCGCTGCAGGCGATTGAAATGCTTCTTGGAAAACGCGTCAAAGTGCTTCGTGAGGATCTGGATGCCCGAACGCAGCGAGACCGCTAACGGAAGGTCGTGGGCGGCCTCCGCCAGGCGGAGCCGCTGGCGAAGCTGGATCAGCAGGGCCTCGCGCAGGTCGCGTGCACCGACGCCCGGCGGGTCAAACTTCTGGATCATCGCGAGGACATCCTCGACCTGCTTCGGGGTGACCTCGATGTTGTAGGCAAAGAGAATGTCGTCGATGAGCGCGGACACGTCACGGCGGAGGTAGCCGGTATCGTCGATGCTGCCGATAACCTGGTGGGCGATCATCCGGTGCACCTCCGAGTCCAGGTTGAGCATCCCGAGCTGCTGCTCCAGGTAGTCGTGAAAAGTGCTGGAGACGACGGCGGGCAGGCTCCTGTCGCGCTGCTCCCCGGCCGGCTCGCCCGTGTGGTAGGAGACCGGATCATCCTCGATGTAGTCCGACAGGTAATCGTCCAGGTCGAAATCGTCGTCGTCCTGCTTCTCGTCGTCCGGGGTCTTTTCGTCTGCGGCACTTTCAGCCGATTCGTCGCTGTAATTGTCCAGCTCTTCCAGGGCGGGGTTGGCCTCCAGTTCTTCCTTGATGCGCTGCTCGAGGGAAACGGTCGGGATCTGCAGCAGCTTCATGAGCTGGATCTGCTGCGGGGACAGCTTCTGGAGGAGCTTCTGGGAGAGTTGTTGTCTGATCATAGCGAAAAGGCCTGCGGACAAATATACGTTCCGGGTTTCGTATTATAAAAATATTTAATTTGTTTTTTCGCCATTATCGGGCGAATGCGTTTCGGGGCGCCTCTTGTATTTAAAACAATGCCCGGCGCCTTCCCGTTCAATCCAAACGCCGGCAACCTCGCCCCGGCGTGTCCCCCGGCGGCTTGTCCGGGGTTCCGTACCTTTGCGCATTCCCATCACCTGGCCCGTCCGCCGTGAGCCCGCCGCACAACCCGCCACCGGAACATCAGCACTTCCTGGAAGCCTTCAGGAACCGGAGCGAGATCCAGAAGATTCTCTGGATCACGGGGCTGTGGGTATTCTTCTCGATCAGCCAGTCGGTATATGATTACATGGTGATGCTGGCCGGTGGCCTGGATGTCGCCACGTATCCGTTCTGGACGAACCTCATTGTCAACGCCATCGCCACGATGTTTGCCGGCTTCGTGGGCGGTGCGATCCTCGTCACCTACGTGCAGCGCTGGCTTCGCAACAACCCCTACGGCCAGGCCGTCCTCTTCATCCTGCTGGCCTTCACCCTGATCATCTGCTTCGTCGCGATCGTCGGGTTCCTCACGCGCGCCTCGATCACGTCCGATGTCAAGCACAAGGATGTCTTCTATTACATCGGTTCGCACGTCCGCAGCCTGCGCTTCGTCAAGGATTACCTCCTCTGGCTCTTCATCGTCTTCGGCACGATCGGCGGCTTCCTGATCAATGACAAGTACGGGCCGGGCAACCTGCGCAATTTCTTCATGGGCAAGTATTTCCGGCCCAAGCGCGAGGAGCGCATCTTCATGTTCCTCGACCTGCGCAGCTCAACCTACATCGCCCAGGTGCTCGGCGAACAGCAGTATTTCAAGTTCATCAAGGACGTCATCCGCGACGCCACCCCGGTCATCCTCAAGTACAAGGGCCGCATCTACCAGTACGTGGGCGATGAGATCACCGTTAGCTGGCGCATGTCGACCGGCCTCGCGCGGCTCAACTGCGTCCGCTGCCCGATCGAGATCCGTAAGGTGTTCAACCACCGGTCGTCCTATTACATGGGCCGCTACGGCGTGGTGCCGGACTTCAAGGCCGGCCTGCACTGCGGACCTGTCATGGTCGGCGAGAT
>CAYMLN010000267.1:0-4453 GCA_964391045.1 uncultured Saprospiraceae bacterium | reverse complement strand
TCAAAGAAGAGCTCACCGATCGCGGCTTCGAGCTTAGCCCAATCCCATGCCTCTACCCCTCGCCGCCGTGCCGCCCTGACCGTCTCCGGCTTGAAATCTCCCGTGGTCACCACGGAAACATAGTCCGCCTGGTGGAGGTCACGCAGGCGTACAGCACGCTCGAGGATATCATGCGCAGGTTCATGGCCCGGAACAGCCAGGACGGGGAGCACGACCATGTCATAGCCGTCTTTTTCGCCCAGGAAGTAGCCGGACCCGCCGTCGTCCTGGTCGCCGGGCGTGCAGGCATACCCGTCGCGTATGAAGAGTTCGCGCACGAGCCATTCAAATTCGACAGGACCGGTCATCTGGAAACGATGTCCCGCGTGGGCCAGGATGAAGGCCCGGATATCTTCCGATTCCTTTTCGGTCATTCTCGGAAAAGTCTCTAATTTCGACCCGTCATAGATAAGTAAAATGTTTTATATGAAAAACCTGCGCGCAGGCCTGTTGGCCTGGCTCTTCTTCGCGACGGTCTCGGCATTCCTGCCGGCCTGTAAAGGTGGCGGGGACACGCAGTCGGCGCCCGGCGCCGCGAGCGGCGGCAACCGGGTACTGGAAAAGGAGGCCTTCGGGTCCGCGATCAAGCGCGGTAACGCAGTCCTGATCGATGTTCGTTCCCCGGCCGAATTCGAGCAGGGCCATATTGACAAGGCCATCAACATCAACTTCTTCGACCCCGAGTTCAAGCACAAGATCCTGGAGTTGAAGCGCAACAAGGAATACTACCTCTACGGCAAGAACGAGGTCACGTCCTACCGGACCATGGAATTCATGAAGACCAACGAATTCCCCGAGGTCTATATCCTGAAGGACGGCTGGGAAGGCTGGAACACGGTGACGGACGATAACCAGTGAGACATTGGCCATCCTGCGATGGCCCGTGATTTACCGCATCGGGGCAAGCCCCGTGTCGCCGGGCAACGGCAAAACTCGTCGGCGAACGTCTCGCCCATGGTTGTTGTTATCGATTGATCAAACCGCACCGCCCATGTACCGCCAATCGTTCTTCCTGCTCTTTATGGCCGGCCTGTGGGCGTTTTGGTCAGGATGCAATGCCCAGCCAAATGGGATGCCCGGCATGGATCCGGAGCGGTTCTCGGCGTATTGGTACCAGGGCAAGGCAGAGATCTCGAGTTATACGCTGACGCAAGCGCGATACGGCCGGCAGCACGACGGCACAGCGGTGATGATCTTCGTGACGGAGGACCTCAGCCGGAAAAAGCAAGTCAAGCTGGATGATCCGGCGGGCCGGCGGGCCGATCCGGTCAAGGTGATCAAGCTCAACCAGACGCGCTCGTTCGTGACCGGGATCTACGAATACCACGCCATGACCTCCGTCTTCACACCGGTGGACGCAGCGGAGGAGCCGCATACGCTAAAGGTCACGACAGGTATCCAGGATTGGTGCGGGCAGACTTTCCTGCAGGCCAACTGGAAAGGCAATCGCTATGACCTCACCGGATTCTCTTATTTCGAAAGCGAGGGCGATGCCCAAATCCGCCTGAAAGCCGCCTGGCTGGAGGATGAATTATGGAATCGCATCCGCATCGACCCGTCAAGCCTGCCCGAAGGCAAGATCGAGATCGTCCCTGCCTTCCTGCATGCGCGCTTCGCACACGAGGCAAGCGGCCTACAGCCGGCTGAAACTTCGCATATCCAAACGGACAGCACGACAACGTATATCGTCGCCTATTCGGATATCCCGCGCAAGCTCGAGATAACGTACGAACGGGCGTTCCCGCACCGGATACTGTCTTGGCGTGAAATCGTCGACCAGGACGTGACGGAAGCCGTGTTGATCAACACGCTGGTGACGCCGTACTGGACGCAGAACCGTCCGGAGGATGAACCCTTGCGGGAGCGGCTCCGCTTGCCCAAATGACCCGGATCAGCCGGCAAGGCTGACGTACTGCGGGTGCATCCCGGGCTTCCACCGGGCATGCAACGTGTAGGGCGAGCGCTCTTCGGTCTCGCTCATCCGCACCCAGCCCTCCGCGTGATGCGTGATCACCCGCACCCACTCGCCCTGGCGCGCGATCACGCCCAGCCAGGAACCTTGGGACAGGGAGCCGATATGCGCCGATTCGTCCGTCGGTTGGGCATAAACCCGGGTGTCGGCCAGTTTTGCGTAGAGATGGAGGTGGATCATGTGCAGTGGTGTAAGTGTTCCAGGGACCGTACATCAAAGTAATGTCACGAGCAGCGGAAATGTTACCAAAAAACGACGAACTGGCCCTGCGGGTTGATGATCGGGGAAAAATCTTTTGTAAATCTTCCCGCTTGGTCATCCGGCGGACATCCGGTTCGGTTTCGCGACTGCTTCATGAACCCACCGAAATGATCAGGCACGGCAAGACGCAAAGTCGTGATCAGGCGCCAATATCCGGAGTACGGCCGTGGATTGACCGGTCCCGTCCGACGGTGATCGCCATTCAGGGACGAATCACCTGTCGCTCTGCCAGCTGCTTCAGGGCGGAAACGGTCTGGAAGGGCTTGTCGGCCACCTGGAGGTTGGTCAGCCAGGCCGGCACATGACCGCCGGGATTCTCGATGAGGACAAATTCAAGCGCGCACTCCCCCTCGCTACGCGCCTCGAGGGACCAGTAGCCGTCACATTGCCGGATCTGGATGGCGTCCGTCCGCTTATCGATGTAGTTCGGCACGACATGAAACTCCACAAGGGCACTGCGGAAAGAGCGTTCCAATTCGATCCGGGCGACCTGGTAGCGATCCTGGATGGGCCAGGCGGCATCTTCGCGGATGAACACGAAGTGGGACTTTTCGGCCCGGTTGATGAGGTAGCTCTCCTGGACCTGGTACATCCAGGTCTTGTACTCGGTGAAGGCCATCAGGATATCGACAACCTTGTCCAGCGGCGCATGGATGGTCGTCGTGACCTTGACCTGCTTGTACGGCGAATCGGCGATAAGCTGTGTATAAACACGCATTCCGTCCTTGTCGTAGGCCAACTCCCATCCGTCACCCGGCCTGGCGGATAGGGCCATGGGCGTGATCAGGATAAACAGCAGGAGTTGGCGTACGTGGTTCATGTCATCGGCCGACCGGCTTGATCTATTGCAATTGGAAGGAATCCAGGAATTTATTCATCGACTTCTCGGGCTGGTCGTCCGTCTTTCCGAAGGCCTGCAACCCGTAGTATCGGTTCCCTGCCATCACCGACTTCCCCCGGATGATCCCCTGCCCGTCCATGAATGTGGCTTTCCAGAGGCACGAGGGATGGCCGCCATGAACCCCGGCCTCATAGTAGACCGACTCGGCCTTCATCATCCGGAGGAGTTCGTCAAAGGAGGCGCGCAGCAGCGTGTCCGCAAAGGCGGGGTCCACTTCGCCGACAGGCAGGATGTAGTGGTCGATGACGAAGGCCATGCCGACGGCCGTGTCGGCCAATGTCCCGCCGTGGTACTGGTGATACTCGATCGGCTGCTCCGGACCGGGCGCGAGCCGCTGGTCCATCGAAAGGGCTACGGGGGCGAGCACCCTGAAGCCGTCGCCTGGAAAGGACTGCCATGTCCATTCCGGCGAACCGATGGACCACAGTACGAATAGAGGCAGCCATGCGAAGAGCATCCCGGCGATGTAATTTGCAGTTGAATTCAATAACGCCGCCCGGCGAATTTATGTTACATCCCCGATGGAAAGAAATGGCCTGCCTGGCGTCAGGGCTCTTGGTCATATTGGCCCTGGCGGGCTGCAAGCCCGAGCCCGTCCCCGCTGGCGGGGAGATCGAGGCCTATCTGGCCGATCTTGAACCGTCGGCCGAGAAATGGGGCTACATGGACACCGCGGGACAGATCGTCATCCCCGCCGCATATGACGACGCAGGCATCTTCAGCGAAGGACTGGCGGCCGTGCTCCGGGATGGCCGTTGGGGATACATTGACAGAGATGGAAATACCGCGATCCCCCATGCCTTCAAGTCCGCCTGGGCCTTCAGCGAAGGCAGGGCCCGCGTGACAGGATTAGAACGGCCCGGCTATTACATCCGACGGGACGGCTCCGCGATAACCTCCGACCACTGGGAAGCTGACGATGATTTTTCCGGTGGCCTGGCCCGCATCCGGGAAGGAGAGCTGGTCGGCTTCATCGACACATCGGGCGCGGAAAAGATCGCACCGGTATACGAACAGGCGACCCGGTTTGCGAACGGCTTGAGCATCGTGACGCGTCAGGGATCGAAAGGCGTCATCGACACACATGGCCGCATGTTGGTTCAAGCCCGGTTTGACCAGATGATCATGTTGCCTGGGGCGCTGTACTTCATGGCCAAACAGGATGGCCGCTGGTATCTCGTCGACCGCGGCGACAAGGTTGTTTTCCCCTTCCAGCCTGGCGAATCGATAACCTCGGATGGCCAATGGATCGCCGTAATGAATGCCACGGGCGCGCAGTG
>CAYMLN010000266.1:0-4479 GCA_964391045.1 uncultured Saprospiraceae bacterium | reverse complement strand
TGATCGGATCCTCGACAAGGGTGATGTAAAACGGGTTCATCCGGTTGTACACATTGTACAGGTTGAGCGTCAGGCCGTGATAGAACCCCTCCGTCTCCCGGAGCAGGTAGTGGATCGAGAGGTCCATCCGGTGATACGGCGGCAGGCGGACGCCGTTTCGCTCGCTGTAATTGATGCCCACCTGCGGGAAGAAGGTGCCCGGATTAAAGAACTTGCTCTCCGCCAGGGTAATGGCGAGACCCGTGCCGAAGAGCCACTGGGCATCGACCGCCCATTTCTTGTTGAATCGATATGTTCCCTGGATACCGGTCGTAAACCGCCGGTCGTGCCGGTCGGGATAGGGCTTTCCATTGTTGATATCGTCGAACTGCCGGTACGAACGAGAGAGGGTCCCGTTGACCTTGAGGTCGAACCGTGTATGCTGCCAGGCGGCCTGCACTTCCAGGCCCGCAGCCGAGCCCTGTCCGGTGGTAATCTTGTTCTCCCAGTTGGCCGCATCCACGATGCTCGACGGCAGCAGGCCTTCCCGGAGGAGGAAACTCGCGCCTTCCTGGTAGGAGACCATGCTGCGCATATCCTTGTAATACGCGGATGCATCCACGATGAGGCGCTCGTGGGCCGCCCACCGCATCGACATCCCATACTGGTCGGCGCGGGACGGCGCGACGCGGCCCGTGGTCGGCACCCAGAGGTCCGTGGGCAATCCGATACTGCTCGATGTCAACAGGTGCAGGTACTGCACCATGCGGCTGTAGCCCCATTGCAGGGATACCCGATCGGAGGGCGCGTACTCGGCGGAAAAGCGCAGCTGGGGATCCGTGTACCGCACGCCCTGGACATGGAAGGCGGAAAGGTGAAATCCGAAGTTGATCCGCCATTGTGGATCCACTTGCCACTGGTCTTCCGCGAACAGCCCGGTCTCCACCGCGTCGATATTGAACGTCGAGAAAAAGATATCGTCGACCAGTCCTTCCTCGAGATAGAAATCGCCCACCTTGCTCTCCTCGTTGATGGTGACCGACTTCGGGCGAAACGTATAGCTAATCCCGTAGGCCCCCGTACTGATCACGTGATCATCATCCGGATGGATCTCAAACTCAACACGGCCCGATATATCCTCGATCCCGGACTTGAACTCCTTGGCGTCAAATCCGGAAAGGGTGTCGAATGCCGAGTCCGGAATGGAATAGGCAAATACCGTCCGGTCGACCGATTGAAGGACAAACCGGCTGGTCGACAAGATGGTATTGGCGAAGACTTTGTCCGAGAGGATGTGGTTCCATCGAAGGACGCCGGCACGGTTGGTCCAAAAAAGACGCTTGTCAAATTGCTCCTGGGCGTTCAACTGCATGCCGCTGTCGTCATCCCTGATCGTGCGGGACGAGATGGTCTGGTCAGTAAACCGGTCATATCCGCTGTACACCGATGCGTAGAGGCGGTCACGCTCCCCGATTCGCCAATGGACCTTCGCATTCACGTCGTTGTAATCGAAATCCGCGAACCCGCCGACGTCATTGCGGGACTTAATGGGTCGCGTGACCTCGGGCATGAGCAGCCCGGGGACGAACAACCGTCCGCTGACCAGCAATCCGACCTTGTCTTCGACGATCGGGCCCTCGACCGTCAGGCTGGCCTCGGATACGCCGAAGGCGCCGGAAACGCCCCACGACTTGATGTTGCCGTCACGTGTGCGCACATCCATCACCGACGACAACCGACCGCCATAGCGGCTCGGGAAGTTGCCCTTGTAGACGGACGCCTGCTGGAGGACCTGGTAGTTGAACACGGATACGATACCGAAGAGGTGATTGGGATGGTAGACCGGCACGCCGTCCATCAGGATCAGGTTCTGGTCGTTAGCGCCCCCGCGCACCTGGATCCCGCCAACGCCATCGGTCCCGGTCTGGATGCCGGGTATAAAGTCCGCCGCCCGATACAAGTCGCTGGCCCCGCCGAGATGAACGGAACGCTGCAGGTCGCTCAGGGTGATCTTGTCCGCGGCAGGGACATGTACCCGGCCGGGCTGGATATCCGGATCCGCGTTGACGATGATTTCCTGCAACAGGCTGTTGGGTTGAAGCCGGAAGGTAAGAATGCGATTGGCGGACATCCGGATATCGACCGTACGCGGTGAATATCCGAGGTAACCGACAACGAGCCGTGTTTCCCCGGCAGGTATGGTCAGGTTGAAATAACCGAAATTGTTCGTCGTGGACCCCTTGCCCGTCGTGAGGTCCGCCACATAGGCGGAGATGAGCGGTTCGCCCGTGACCGAATCCGTTACCGTGCCGCTCAACGTGAATTCGCGGACAGGTTCCTTGGCGATCAATACGATCTGGCCCTCGACGTACCTGTAGACCACCCCGCGCTCGGCCAGCAACCTGTCCAGCACCTCCTCCACCGAGACACCGGTCATTTCCATGGTCACGGGCGGGAGCCGGCTGATCACATCGTCACTGAAGATGATGTTGATCCCAGCCTGCAGGCTCAGGTCCGCCAGGAAGTCGGCCGGCGGGCGCCCCTCCGCCCGCACGGCCAATGCGGGGGCCTGCGCGGCGAGCGCCGTGCCGGTCAGGAAGAGCCAGGCGAGCAGGATAGGCCGAAGCATGCGGAAAATGTGGGCGATTCCTTGTAAAACGATCGAAACCGCAAATTGATACCAAGATACCCCCTGAAATCGATGAAACAGCACTGATCAACCGGCTGCGGGGACAAGCCCGTGACGCCCGGCCTCTTCGAGCATGAACGCAAAAGCCTGCGCGTAGTCGTTCTCGATGACCCCGTCGAGGATGGCCTCGCGGATGGCGGTCTTGATCTCCCCGACAATGGGGCCGGGCCTGATCCCGAACGTCGACATGATCAGTTCGCCGGAAATGGGCGGCTGCCAGTTGCGCAGGTGGTCCCTGGCCTCGACGTCGCGCAGCTTCTCCATGACCGTCTCGTAATTGCGCAGGTAGCGCGCTACGCGGTTGGGATTCTTGGACGTGATATCGGCCTTGCAGAGGACCATGAGATCGTCAAGGAACTCCCCGGCATCGAAGAGCAACCGACGAATGGCCGAATCCGTGATCTCTTCCTGCACCAGGGCGATCGGTCGCAAATGCAGCCGGACGAGCAGTTGGACGTACTTCATGGGATCGTCCATCGGCAGCTTTAGCCGGCGGAAGATGCGCGGCACCATGCGGGCGCCGAGGACTTCGTGCCCGTGGAACGTCCATCCGTGGCCGGGCTCGAATCGCTTGGTCTGCGGCTTTGCAATGTCGTGCAGGATCGCGGCCCAGCGCAGCCACCGGTCGTCGGAGACAGCAGCCACGTTGTCCAGGACCTGGAGGGTGTGGTAGAAATTATCCTTGTGCCCGTATCCCTCCTGCTGCTCCACGCCCTTGAGCAGGGTAAACTCGGGCAGGATGATCTCCAGCAGTCCGGCCTGGTCGAGGAGGAGCAAGCCCCGAGACGGCTCGCGCGCGGCGATCATCTTGTTGAGCTCGTGATGAATCCGCTCCATGGAGACGATCTCGAGCCGCGCGCGCATCCGGCGGATCGCGTCAAACGTCACGGGATCGATGTCAAATCCCAGCTGGGTAGCAAAGCGGACCGCGCGGAGCATGCGGAGCGGGTCGTCGGAGAACGTCGTATCCGGATCGAGCGGGGTCACGATGCGGCGGGCGGCCAGGTCGGCCACGCCGTCGAACGGATCGAGCAACTCGCCCTTCGAGAGGCCGTTGAGCGCGATGGCCAATGCGTTGATGGTGAAATCGCGACGGCATTGATCGTCGCGCAGCGTACCATCTGTCACGTGCGGCTTCCGGCTGTCCGGCCTGTAGGACTCCTTCCGGGCGCCGACAAACTCAAGTTCGAAATCCCGGTAGCGCAACATGGCCGTGCCGAAATGGCGAAAGACGACCGGCTCGCTGGCCTCCGGTCCCAGGGTGCGGCTCACGGCCTCGGCGAGTGCGGGACCGTCGCCGACCGTCACGAAATCGATGTCCTTGCAGGGGATCCCCAGCAGCCTGTCCCGGATGAATCCGCCGATCGCGTAGACCGTCAGTCCAAGTCCGTCTGCCGCCTGTCCGATGCGGTCAAACAAGGCTTCTTCGGCGCCGGTCAGTTCCAGGTTCATTCGAAAAACGGATTCGGGACGTATGCTGTGCGCCAGGCATGGCGGTAAATGCAAAGGTGATATTTTTCGGGAAAAGGTCGACGCGACCGGCTACACGACGAGCGGCTCGCCGGTGTAGTGCCCTTCGATCTGGTCGAAGATATCGAACAGCGGGGTCGCTTCCGTCTCGGCCATGAGGGCCGACCGGAAATGACGGATCCCCTCCATGGAGCGGAAGTAATTCGTGTAGTGGCGGCGCATCTCGACGACACCCACCTTCTCCCCCTTCCACGCGATGGAATGGCTGAGGTGCCGCCGCGCCGCATCGACACGCTCGGCCACGGTGGGCGGCGGGAGTCGCTCGCCGGTCCGGAGGTAGT
>CAYMLN010000265.1:2034-4500 GCA_964391045.1 uncultured Saprospiraceae bacterium | reverse complement strand
TTGATCCCGCTCAACCATGAAATAAAAAAAAGGCGTCGTTTTCGCGACGCCTTTCTTTTTTCTGGCCGTGCATTCCTACTGGTAGATGATTCGCGGCTCGACCGGATCGCCCGTGTGGATATTGACCAGCGCTTCTTGCGTGGCGCGCCGCACTTCGCCCAGGATGTGGACCTTGACGCCAAATGGATTGAGCAGGTCGCAGAACGCCCCGGCGGCCTGAGGGTCGACAAAGAGCATCATGCGGATCCCCATGTTAAAGACCTTGTACATTTCCGCCAGTGATGTGCCGGAGGCTTCCCGGATCAACTGGAATACGGCGGGGGGCTCAGGTACCTGCTCGATCTCGATCGTGACCGGCGAGGCGAGGAATTTCAGCACCTTGCTGAATCCGCCTCCTGTGCAGTGGATGATACCTTGGATACCCTTGCGGTACTCCCGGATTATGGGCGTGAGCATCGGCAGGTAGGTGCGCGTTGGGGAGAGGAGCAACTTGCCGATGTCGGTCCGGATCCCGCCGATCTCAACCGGGTCGGTAACGCGCCAGGGGCCGGTGTAGACGAAAGCCTCCTCCGTCTGCGGACTGTAGCTCTCCGGATACATCCGGGCATAGTCATGATGCAGCAGGTCGTGGCGGGCCGACGTCAGTCCGTTGCACCCGATGCCGCTGTTGTAGGTATTCTCGTACGTTGCCTTGCCGTCTGATGCCAGTCCGAGGATGACTGCGCCGGGCTTGATGTGGTTGCTGATCACACTCGACCGCGCCATGCGCGCGAAGGCCGTGAAGCCGACGTCGATCGTACGCACGATGTCGCCCGTATCCGCCGTCTCTCCGCCCGCATGGCGCAGTGAGATCCCGTGGCTGCTCATCATGTCCATGAACTCGACAGTACCGTCGATCAACTGCTCGATCACCTCGCCCGGGATCAGGTGCTTGTTGCGGGCGATCGTCGAGGAGATCACGATATCGTCGACGCAGCCCACACAGGCCATGTCATCCGTGTTCATGACCAGCGCATCCTGCGCGATGCCGCGCCAGACCGACGCATCGCCCGTCTCTCGCCAGTACAGGTAGGCGATGCTCGTCTTGGTGCCTGCGGTGTCGGCATGCATGATGTTGCATGCTTCCGGATCACTCCCCACGACGTCGGGCAGGATCTTGCAGAACGCATTGGGGTATAGGCCTTTATCGAGCCTGCGGATCGCCTTGTGGACATCCTCCTTGGCGGCGGACACCCCCCGGCGATCATATTTTTCGCTTTCCGGGGACATAGCCGGACAAAGATGCACTAATTTCATCCACGAACAGCGCAACCGTTTTTTTGGAACGGCGTTTGCTCATTATGCAGAAATCGCCATTGCGATCTGTTAAAACCAATCTGAAAGCCACCGGCATCAACGGACACCGGTGGTTTTTTTATTTCTCCAAGCCCCCCGATGCTTGAGGCTGCGTAGCAGGTAGGCGGGCGCTTTCCGTACGGTTTTCCTCAACAAGCCTCATGGCATCCTTGGGTGCACCCGGCCATCCAAAGGCCTTCGCATCGCCGACCCGCAGGCCAGCCTTGCGCGCCTTAACTTCGCGGGCACCCGGTAACCTCCCGCGCCTTGACCCTTTTTCGCGCATTCCTGTTTCTCCTGCTGCCCGCCCTCCTGGCCGGGTGCAAAGACCGCCATGCCATGACGCACGACCAGCCGAACCGGCTCATCCACGAGACCAGTCCCTATCTCCTCCAGCACGCCCACAACCCGGTCGACTGGTATCCATGGGGGGAAGAAGCCCTCGCCCGTGCGAAGGCCGAAAGCAAGCTGCTCATCATCAGCATCGGCTACTCCTCCTGTCACTGGTGCCACGTCATGGAACGCGAGTCCTTCGCCGACAGTACCGTGGCCGATTTCATGAACAAGCACTTCATCTGTATCAAGGTTGACCGGGAGGAACGGCCGGATATCGACGACGTCTACATGACCGCCTGCCAGCTGTCGTCCGGGGGCAATTGCGGCTGGCCCCTCAACTCCTTTGCGCTACCCGACGGACGCCCGGTGTGGGCCGGGACCTATTTCCCCCGCAAGCGCTGGCTGGAGATCATGGCCTACTTCCAGCAAAGCTGGACGGACGAACCCGAAAAGATGATGGAATACGCCACCCGCCTCGTCGCGGGCGTGCGCGATCACGGACTGGCCGACATCCCGGAAGACGCACCGGCGCTCGACGAGTCCATCCTCCATGCGACGGCGCGGCAATTCATGTCCAGCGTCGATCCGGAATACGGCGGCCGCCGCGGTGCACCAAAATTCCCGATGCCCGGCAACTGGCTTTACCTGATGCATTACGCGCGCCGGTACAATGACGCCGAGGCGCGTGCGTTGGTCCTCACGACCCTGGACCGGATGATGATGGGCGGGCTCTACGATCCGCTCGAGGGCGGCTTTGCCCGGTACTCGACAGATTCGCTTTGGCTGCTGCCGCAC
>CAYMLN010000265.1:0-2024 GCA_964391045.1 uncultured Saprospiraceae bacterium | reverse complement strand
GCCGCACTTCGAGAAAATGCTGTACGACAACGGCCAGTTGTTGTCGCTTTATGCGCTTGCTTATGGCTGGACCGGACGGACGGACTACCTCGACGTGGTCCGGCAGACTGTCGGTTTTGCTGAAGATCACTGGCTTTCCCCGGAAGGCGGGTATTGCAGTTCGTTCGATGCCGACAGCGAAGGTGAAGAAGGCAAGTACTACACGTGGACCACAGCCGAATTGGACAAGCGGATTCCCGATGCCCGGGACAGGGAGTGGTTCTACGCCACGTATGACATTCGTCCGCAGGGCAACTGGGAGCATGGCAACAACATCCTGTTCCGCAAGCTGGACTATGCCGCGCAAGCGGCCGCGTTAGGCACGGACGAGGCAGCCCTGCGGAAATCCCTCGACCGGTCAGCGGCTACACTGCGCGCCGCGCGCAAGCAGCGTGTGCCCCCAGGACTGGACGACAAGGTGCTCGCCAGTTGGAATGCCCTTATGCTCAACGGCCTCGCGGATGCTTACGGTGTGACCGGCGATCCGGCCTTGCTGGACAAGGCCCTTCGCACGGCAACGTTCCTGGTCAACCACATGATCAAGGACGATCATCGCATGGACAGGTCCTTCAAGGGCGGAAGGTCATCGATCAACGCATTCCTCGACGATTACGCGCTGACCATACAAGCCTTCCTCAACCTTTACCAGCATACATTCGACGAGACGTGGCTCGGCCACGCCGACGGCCTGACACGGCATGTGCTCGCCCATTTCAGCAGCGACAGCACGGGTCTGTTGTACTATACCTCCGATCTCGACCCACCGCTCGTGGCACGCCGCATCGAGGTGGCCGACAATGTGATCCCGGGTGCCAACAGCGTGATGGCGAGAAACCTGCTCCTGCTCGGCGAACTGACCGGCGAGACGGCATACGTCTCCCGGGCGCGGACGATGTTCGAGCGCGTCTGGCCCGGCCTTCGGCAGGACAGCCACCCGGCGTTCTACAGCAACTGGTGCCAATTCATGCTCCAGTTGGCCAGGCCGCCCCACGAGGTCGCCATCGTCGGACCGGACTGCCGGGAGAGGCTTATGGCCATGCGTCGGACGTACCGGCCTGACGTCGTCTACCTGGGCAGCACAGCTGCGTCAAAGCTCCCTTTGCTGGCTCACAAATTTGCTGAGGGCCAGACGCTTATCTACGTTTGCCAAAACAAGACCTGCAAGCTTCCGACCACGGATGTCGACCATGCGATACGACAGCTTGGAGGATGACCGGTCCCCCGGAGCGTTGATTTTTCGTAGCTTCGCGGACTCAAAATTCAAGCGCAATGAACCTTCACGAATACCAGGGAAAGGAATTATTGGGACGTTTCGGGATCAAGGTCCAGCGGGGCGTTGTAGCCCGGACGGTCAATGAAGCCGTTGATGCCTATCAGCAGGTCACTGCCCTCTCCGGCAGTCCCGTTGCGATCGTGAAGGCGCAACTCCATGCCGGCGGCCGCGGGAAAGGCGGCGGCGTCAAGATGGCCCGCAACCTCGATGAACTGAAACAGCATGCGGGCAACATCATCGGCATGATGTTGCGCACGCCGCAGACCCCCGGCGGGATGGAAGGACCGGGCAAGCTCGTGCGCCAGGTCCTGATCGCAGAGGATGCCTATGTACCCCAGTTCGACCAGTGCAAGGAGTATTACATGTCGATCCTGACGGACCGCGCCCGGCAATGCAATGTCATCATCTACTCCACCGAAGGCGGCATGGACATCGAGGCCGTTGCGGAGCAGACCCCACATCTCGTGCACAAGGAATTCATCGATCCGGCGCTTGGCCTGCAGGCCTTCGAAGCGCGGAAGATCGCCTTTAACCTGGGCCTCAGCGGTGATGCCTTCAAGAACATGACGAAGTTCGTCACGAACCTCTACCAGTGTTTTGTGGCCAGCGACGCCACACTCCTGGAGATCAATCCCGTGCTCATCAACGGGCTGGGCGAGGTCGTGGCTGTGGATGCCAAGGTATCGCTCGACGAGAATGCGCTGTTCCGGCA
>CAYMLN010000264.1:0-4503 GCA_964391045.1 uncultured Saprospiraceae bacterium | reverse complement strand
TCTCACTGTCTCACTGTCTCACTGTCTCACTGTCTCACTGTCTCACTGTCTCACTGTCTGACTTCAGGTCGGGGGCGCTTGTGCTGAGCTCGTCGAAGCACTCGTATTGAGCTTGTCGAAATATCAAGAGCCTCAGCCACCTTTCTTTTTACCACTAGATCACCCGAGCATCACTCCGCCTGCACATTCAACACCCCGCCCGTCTGCAGCGTCCCCTGGTTATATACACTGGCGACCGTGCCATTGACGGTCGTCACGCCGTAGGTCGTGAGGACGCCGGCGGGCTGGATGGTCAGCATCGCGCCACTTTCGATGTGGACGGTCTTCGCCTGTGCATCAGTGGTGCTAATCACCGGATCATTGGCAACGTCGGGAATGACCACATCGTCCATGGCATCCGGCACGCCGCCCGACCAATTGCCGGCGGTATTCCAATCCGTGCTGATGCTGCCGTTCCAGGTATTGCGGGCATCCACGCGCAGCTTGACGGCATCTGCCGTGTACACAACATCCCAGTGCGACGGAAGCCCGGTGATCGTGGCAAAGGTGCCGGAAACCGTCATGGCAGAGAGAATGGTCACCTCGTCGCCATTGGTCGGCACGTAATTGATGGACACCTGCAAGGTGCCGCCCAGCGTCGCCGTGCCCGCGACATTCACACGGTCGTAATGGACGCCTGCGGTCCCTGTCCCGTTGATCTCGATACTCAGGATGCTGTTCGTGAAATCTTCATTCCCCGCGATCGTCATCAGGCCGGGCGAATAGCCGGGCGACAGCGTGCCACCCGCATGGACGAAACGGGCAGACGGAATATTCCCCGTACCCTGGAAGGTCCCGCCCGTCTTATTGTTGAACAGCCCCGAGCCCTGGTTATACATGAGGTCCGTCACCCCGGCCACGGCGCCGATCGTTACGGTTCCGTCGTTCTGGAAACTGCCCGAGGATGCCTCGATGCCCCGCGTCACGCGATCGATATGGACTTGTCCGCCGGCCAGGTTATTGAATGTGCCGATGTGGGATATACCGTAAACGAATGCGTTACCGCCCGGCAACAGCCCGATGTCCAGGACACCCTGGTTGGTGAACGACCCGCCGGTAAAGACGACTAGCCCATACACGCCGGAACGGTCGATCTGGATCTGGCCGCCCGCGTTGTTCTGGACCGTGCCGGCACTGATCATGCCATACTGCCCGCTGCTCCCATTTGCGCCGATGAAGACGTCAGCTGCATTCGTGAAGCTGCCGCCCGACCAATTATAGATCCCGGCAGCGGTCGAGCCCGAAACACGGTCGACATGGATCTGTCCGCCGGGATTGTTTCCCATCGTTCCCTGGTTCCGGATGCCATATTGGCCGGGGTTGGCGTTACCCCCGATAACGATCATCGCCGCATTGGTGAAGCTGCTGCCCGCAGGATTGTAGATTCCTGCACTTTCAGGGCCCGATGCCCGATCGACCTGCACGAGGGCACCGGCATTGTTGCTGAAGACACCATTGTTCCGTATTCCATAGGTCCCCGTGCTGACGCTTGCCCCGATGAGGATGTTCCCCTGATTCGTGAACGTGCTTCCGACCTCGTTCAGGATGCCCGCGCTCCCGGTTCCGGATGCCCGGTCGATATTCACTTGCGCACCGGCATGATTAAGGAAGGTGGCCTGATTCAGGATACCGTAGGTCCCAATGCCCGTGACATCGCCTAACGTGATGAGACCATTGTTCTCGATCGTACCCTGATTGAGGATCCCCTGGACCATGGCGCCGTCGATCGCCAGGTTTCCCGAAGACGACACCACGAGTTCTCCCCCGGCCATTACGGCAATGGATTTCGCCATGGCACCGGGTGAATCAATGACCGGGCCGATGGCGGTGTTGGGGATCGTCACGTCGGAGTAGGCATCCGGCACACCCACGGACCAATTGCCGGCGTTGAACCAGTCCGTATTTGCGGCGCCCGTCCATGTGGTCTGCGCGATCCCGTAGACCAGCACGACGGAATTGGGGTAATACACCACGTTCCAGTTGGCCGGCAAGCCTGTCACGTTGGCAAAGGTGCCGGAGACGGAGGTGGCGCTCACGATGGTCAACTGATCACCTCCAGCACCGCTGTAATTGATCGTCACGGCAAGCGTTCCGCCAAGCGTCGCTTGTCCGGAGACCACGATCTGGTCGTAGTGCACGCCGGGCACACCCGTGCCGTCTGCCTCGATGGACATGACGTTGTCGGTAAAATCCTCCGCGGCCGAGAAAGTCAGTTTGCCGGGAGAATAGCCGGGCGCCAGCGTGCCGCCGGCGTTCGTAAACTGGGCAGCCGGAAGTGTGCCTGTGCCATGCAATGATCCGCCCAGATTATTGATAAAGGTGCCTGACAGCGCCGTCATCAGATTGGTGACCGGGACGGACTCGCCGATGGTGACCGACCCGTAATTGCTCACGGCATCGGATTGTAAGGCAAATCCCGTGGTCAGGACGCGGTCGACATGGAGTTCACTGCCACCATTGTTATTGAAGACCCCTTGGTTAAAAACGCCATATTGGCCTGCGGTGGCCGTATTTCCGATGTGGATAATGCCGTCATTGTAGAGGACTCCCTGGTTCCAGATACCGTGCGTGGCGGATCCATTGATTGACAATGTTCCGCCCAGGTCGATGGACAGGATCGCCCCGCTCTCCACCTTCACCGACCTGGCTGTTGCGCCGGCGATGCTGATGACCGGATCATTGCTCACGTTGGGGATCACCACGTCCGAGGCAACCGTCGGGACACCGTCCGACCAGTTACCGGCCACATGCCAATCGCTGCTGACGCTCCCTGTCCAGGTATTCGTGGGCAGCGGAGCGCCATACGTCAAGGTCACGCCCAGTATGCCGTAGTTAACATACCAGTCCGGCGGCAGGCCGGTGACCGAACTGAAAACGCCGACGATCGCCGGGGCCGTGAGAATGGTCACCGCATCGCCGATGGTCGGCACATAGTCGACGGATACCTGCAAGGTGCCGCCAAGCGTGGCCGTGCCTGTGAGATTCACCCGGTCGTAATCAACGCCTGCTGAGCCTGTCCCACCGATCCCGATAGACAGGATGCTGTTGGCAAAATCTTCGCTTCCCGCAACGGTCATCAATCCGGGGGAGGCATAGCCGGGGGAAAGCGTGCCGCCCGCATGCACGAAGCGGGCAGCCGGAATATTCCCTGTGCCATGAAAGGTACCACCCACCTTGTTGTTGAACGTACCCGAACCCTGTTCATCCAACAGGATCGTGACCCCGGCAACCGCCCCGATCGTCACGGTCCCGCTGTTGTCGAAACTGCCTGAGGACAACTGAATGCCCCGCGTCACGCGATCGATATGGACCTGCCCGTCCGCCATGTTTTGAAACGATCCCGATTGGGTCATGCCGTAAAGGAATGCGTTGCCGCCCGGCAATAGACCGATTTCCAGTACGCCCTGGTTGGTGAATGACCCACTGCTGTTCTGCAAGAACCCATACACCCCGGACCGATCGATATGGATCTCGCCGTCTGTCGTGTTCTGGAACATGGAGGCGTTGATGATGCCATAATCCCCTGTGGCCGCATTGCCGCCCACCGTGATCTCCGCGTTGTTCGTGAAGCTGCCGCCCACCCAGTTATAGATCCCCGTTGTGCCCGGACCCGAGACGCGATCCACATGAATTTGCCCGCCGGGATTATTATCCATCGTGCCTTCGTTCCGAAGACCATATGTCCCGGTATTCGCATTTCCGCCGATGATGATCATTGCCGCGTTGGTGAAGTAGCTTCCCGCGGCATTATAGAGCCCCGCGCTTTCCGTGCCGGCCGCACGGTCGATCTGGATCGTTGCGCCGGCATTGTTGCCGAAGACGCCATTGTTCCGGATGCCGTATGTTCCGATCGCCGAGCTGCTACCGACCGCGATCATACCTTGATTGGTGATCGTCCCCTGGTTGAGGATCCCCTGCACCGCGGATCCGTTGATCGTGAGCGTACCGGAAGCGCCGATGGTCAATCCGGCATCCAGCTGGACCGTGACCGACTTGGCCACTGCGCCCGCCACACTGATCACCGGGACGTTGTCGGTAATCGGGATGGTCACGTCATCCGTCGCCTCCGGCACGCCGGCCGTCCAGTTGCCGGCCAGGTTCCAGTCCGTGTTGACATCTCCGGTCCAGGTCGTTTGCGCCATGAGCGCCCCTGACGCCAGTCCGATGACTACGATGAACAACCAGGCGCGAAGAAAACTTGTCGTGAAGACAAAACGATATGCATCGGATATCCGCCGAATGTGGTGCATAAAGGAGTGGTGTGATGCCTGACGAGGGCCCCAAAGCTAACCCGCATTGGCAGATTTCAAGAGGGCGGCCAAATCCCTTGCCACGAAATCCGCTGCCCCTAAATCCCCTAAAGGGGACTTTTATTCATCATTACAAGTCCCCCCCCCCCTTCTGGGGGTATCGAGGGGGGTGCCCCTAAATCCCCTAAAGGGGACTTTTATTCATCTTGACAAG
>CAYMLN010000263.1:0-4514 GCA_964391045.1 uncultured Saprospiraceae bacterium | reverse complement strand
GACAGCCTGCCCATCACCGGACTTTCCGTCGTTGCCGGCCCATGTGGAAGTGACAGCACCTTCATGGCTTCGATCCACCTGGACTATGCCCAAGGGGACACATCCGAATTTGACCTCCTCATCGAAAACGACATCATTGGGCAGTACGCACTCGAGGACTTTCCCGTCGTCATCCCGCATTTCCCTGGAAATCCGGCCGGCAACTACACCGTTTCCATTTGCCGACCTGGCTCCGCAAGCCCCGATTGCTGTTTGTCGGTTTCCTTTGACGGCCCCCCGTGTCCCGAAATATCCTGCGCGATTGATTCAGTCGTGTTGACCGCTACGCCCTGTATCGAGGGTTGGCTATTCGACTTCATCGTGGATATCGATCCTGTGCGGCCCGGTGCGGAAGGATTCTCCATCGTCTGCAACGGCGACTTGTACGGCCCTTTCGGGTATTCCGAAGCACCCGTGCGCATTGGGCCGTTCGTCGCAGACAGCTCGTCATATACGGTCTTGATCTTTGACAACGCCGATCCCTCATGCAACATCACCGTCACCTCCGAGGCCATCGAATGCACCACCGCATTCCCCGATCCGCAAGCGGCAGGCCTGTTGCGGATCGCGGGCAACGGCAGCATCCCGATCATTTATGCCCTGCAGGATATCCGGATCGCGGTTTTCGCAGCCGATGGCCGGAATGTGATTCCTGCACAGGTCATCAGCGCGCCAGGACAATACTCGCTGGCCACACTTCCTCCAGGCCTTTACTTCGGATACATCCAATACGGTGGGCACACCTATCCAATGCGCCTGGTGCGCACGGATCCGTGACTGGGATAACCCGTGGAACGAAGCCGGGGCACTTAATCCAGTCGCTTCCGCGAATGCGAGCGGATGTAGTCGATAAACGGCGGCACATGTCCGGCCTGGCGGATCAGCATATTGACCTGGGCCCGGTGATGGAAGGAATGAAAGTTGAGTTGCAGGGCGATATCGCGGACCGACGCTTCCCAAGCCGAACCATCCATGCCGATGAACGGCGACAGGCGGTCCAGGTCTTCCTCCCGGAGGCCCTGCAGGTGATCAATCCATGCCGCCGTGCTGCGCCGGAAATGGTCGGGCAATTCGGCAGCGCTATAAACCGGTGACCACCAGTCGAGCGTCGACGTTTCCGGAAAACACGTAATGCGGTCCAGCCACTTGTACTGGCAATTGGCCAAATGACTGAGATGGCGGACCATTTCTGCATTGGGCTCGATCGGGCGGACGAAATCGGTCATGCGGATATTGGCCGCTTCGTTGAAGCGGAACATCTCCACCAAGCCATCGACCATCACGCCCATCACAGCGGAATGTTGCCGTGCTTGCGCTTCGGTCCTTCCTTGCGCTTGTGCAGGAGGGCGGAGAAGGCCTTGATCAATTTCCGTCGTGAATCTTCCGGCAGGATCACCTCGTCGATGAAGCCGCGCTCCGCCGCCGCATACGGGTTGGCAAACAGGTCGGCGTATTCCTTTTCCTTTTCCAGGAGCTTGGCCGCCGGGTCGGGGGCGGACTGGATCTCCTTCTTGAAGATGATCTCCGAGGCGCCCTTCGCGCCCATGACGGCGATCTCGGCCGTGGGCCAGGCGAAATTGAAGTCCGCGCCGATGTGTTTGGAATTCATGACGTCGTAGGCGCCGCCATAGGCTTTGCGCGTGATCAGCGTGACGCGCGGCACGGTGGCCTCGCTGAAGGCGTAGAGCAACTTCGCGCCGTGCATGATGATGCCGCTCCATTCCTGGTCCGTACCGGGCAGGAAGCCCGGCACATCGACGAGGACGAGCAGCGGGATGTTGAAGCAATCGCAAAAGCGCACGAATCGCGCACCCTTTCGCGACGCCTCGGTATCGAGTACGCCGGCCAGGTGCCAGGGCTGGTTGGCCACGATGCCGACGCTCATGCCCGCGATGCGGGCAAAGCCCACGATGATGTTTTGGGCATAGGCCTCATGTACCTCGAGGAAGCTCTCCCCGTCGACGATCTCACGGATCACCTCGCGCATGTCATACGGCGTCGTAGCACTTTCAGGCATCATCGCCGAAAGGGCTGGCCGTCGCTCGTCCCCGAGGACGTAGGGCAAGGCCGCCGGCCTCTCCGTGTTGTTGGACGGCATATAGCTGACCAGGCGTCGGATCTGCCGGATGCATGCGACATCGTTGGCCGAGGTCATGTGGATCACCCCGGACTTCGACGCATGCGTGGACGCACCACCGAGGGCCTCGCTCGTCACCTCCTCGTTGGTCACCGTCTTCACGACGTTGGGCCCCGTGACGAACATGTACGACGTGCCTTCGACCATCAGGATGAAATCCGTCATGGCCGGGCTGTAGACGGCGCCGCCTGCGCAGGGGCCCATGATGGCGCTGATCTGCGGCACGACGCCCGACGCCTGCACGTTGCGATAGAAAATATCCGCATACCCGCCGAGCGACCTGACGCCCTCCTGGATGCGCGCCCCGCCGCTGTCGTTGAGCCCGATGACCGGCGCGCCGTTTTCCAGCGCGAGGTCCATGATCTTGCAGATCTTCTCGGCATGCGTCTCGGACAGCGCCCCGCCGAAGACCGTGAAATCCTGCGCATAGGCATAGACCATGCGGCCGTCGATCGTCCCGTAGCCGGTCACGACGCCATCGCCGTAAAATTTCTGCGCATCCATGCCGAACTCCGTGGTCCGGTGCATGACCAGCATCCCGATCTCCTCGAAACTGCCGTCGTCAAACAGGAGCTGCATGCGCTCTCGCGCGGTCAGCTTTCCCTTCTGGTGTTGTTGTTCGATCCGGGCTTCCCCGCCGCCGAGCAGGGCGTCCTGCCGGCGTCTCGCCAAATCGTCTGTCCGGTTATTCATTTGGTTGGTAACTTCACGGCAAAATAACGCAATCCGCACGCAAGATCATGAATTCCCCGACGCCCCTCCCCCTTTCCCGGCTTGTGCTGGATATGCAAGAGTCCGCCACCCTCAAGATGGCCAAACTCGCCCGGGAACTCAAGGCCCAGGGACAGGACGTCATCGACCTGAGCCTCGGCGAACCGGACTTCGACACGCCGGACCACATCAAGCAGGCGGCCAAGGAGGCGCTGGATAAGGGATACACGAAATACACCCCGGTCAACGGCCTTCCGGACCTCCGCGAGGCCATCGTACGCAAGCTCGCCCGGGAAAACGGCCTGCATTACACGGCCAACCAGATCGTCGTGTCGAACGGGGCAAAGCAGAGCATCTACAACCTCTGCATGGCCTTCCTCAATCCCGGCGACGAGGTCATCCTGCCCGCGCCGTATTGGGTGTCCTACTATGAGATCATCAAGATGGCCGGCGGCATCCCCATCGTCGCCCCGGCGGGGATCGAACAGGATTTCAAGTGCACAGCCGCACAACTCGAGGCGCTCATCACCGAGAAGACGAAGTTTATCCTCTACTCCTCGCCTTGCAACCCGAGCGGTTCGGTGTTTTCTGTCGACGAGCTCAGCGCCATCGCCTCGATGCTGCAGACCTACAAGCATGTGATGGTCTTTTCCGACGAGATCTATGAACACATCCGGTTCGGCGGCACGCATGTGACGATCGCGTCCATGGAAGGCATGAAGGACCGCACGGTCATCATCAACGGCATGTCGAAGGGGTTTGCCATGACCGGCTGGCGGCTTGGCTACATCGCCGCGCCCGACTGGGTGGCCGAGGCGTGCACGAAGATCCAGGGCCAGGTGACCAGCGGGGCGACGTCGTTCGGCCAGAAGGCGGCCGCGGTCGCGCTCGACAGCGACCTCGCGCCGACACGCGAGATGGTGAAGGCCTTCGAGCAACGGCGCGACCTCATCATCGAGCGCCTCGAACAGATCCCGCTGGTGTTGGTCAACCGGCCCCAGGGCGCGTTCTACATGCTCCCGGATGTTTCTGCTTACTTCGGTCGCAAGGCCCCGAATGGCGACGTGATCCGCACTGCGGATGACATGAGTCTCTATCTTCTTGGGGAGGCCCGGGTAAGCACCGTTTCCGGCGTGGCCTTCGGGGTCGATCAATGCATCAGGTTGTCCTACGCCACATCGGAAGACAAACTTGCGGAAGCTGCGCGCCGCATTGGCGAGGCGCTCGGCAAACTCGCCTGATCAGCGCACCGTCTCGAAATCCTGGTAGCGGAACCGGATGATCCGGATGCTCGCGTTTTCGTAGGACATCACATCACCGGCTGCATGTCCCGGCACGGGGACCGGGCGTATATCGAAGCCTGAACAGAGCCCGTCTGCCCATGGACGCGCATCACTTGTCAGCCCACCCCTGCCGCGGCGCTCCAGCGTCTCCGACATCCATCGGCCAAGATCGTATCCCTGGCAGGCATTGATGTCCGGCACGGTCTTATAGCGCTGGTAGAATTTCTCCCGGAAGGCCTTCATCGTCTCCGGGTCGGCGGACGGCCAGGCCGGCTGGGACAAATGCAGGTTGAGGCCTTCCATATGACCCGTATTCAGTCCGCTGAAGCCCGTCCACTGCGGCA
>CAYMLN010000262.1:0-4521 GCA_964391045.1 uncultured Saprospiraceae bacterium | reverse complement strand
GCGGGGCTTCGTCATGAGGGTCCTTATATCTAGAGCTGGTAATCGACGACGACGGGGGCGTGGTCGGACCATCGCTCATCCCATGCCGCAGCTCGATCGACCTTCACGTCTACGACTTTAGCCGCCAGCTCGAGGGTGGCCGATGCACCGCATTCGTTCACGCCGGCCGCGGTGACCGTGCCGTTGTCGCCGGGGATGGCCACGATGGCGTTGTCCGTCGGGTTGCTGAGCAGCGTCCATCCACCCGGAAACGTCCAGGTGACCGATGTGGCGAATTGACCTGCAAAGATGAACAGCGCAGTGTCCCCGGGGCAGGGCGTCTCGTCACCGGTGAGGGCGAGGGCGCGCGGACGAAGGACGGGGGTCACCGGCCAGCGGGCAATCGCTGCGCCGCAGGTGTTGGCACCCACGAAGGCAACCTCGCCGCCGGATTCCCCGACGAGGACCTGGATCTCGGCCGTGTTCTCACCGGCGACGATCTCCCAGCCATTCGGGATGATCCAGTTGTAGTCCTGCACGTTCGCGGTTGTGGCGCTGTATTGGACAATGTCTCCTTCACAAGGCGCGGCTTCACCGGATGCCGGGGCGACAACCGGCAGGAGCGTCGGGCCGGCCTGCACGGCGATGTTATTCGAGAGCCCGCACGTGTTGGACGCGGTCACGCTGATGTTGCCGCCGTTGGGTCCCACGACAACGGTGACGGTGTCGTCATCTGTACCGCCGATGGGGATCCAGCCCGGCGGGAAAAACCAGAAGTAGGTATCCACGTCCTGGCCGGTAATGCTGTATTCGACGGTGTCCTGCTCACACGGAAGGAGATCGCCGCGGAATTCCGACAGGACCGGGAAGGTCGTGCAATAGGGCAGGACCTCGATGTCGGAGCCGAAGCCATGGATCCAGGCGGTACCGTTCGGGTTGGGCACGCCGGTCACGCCATAGAGTGGGAAGTCCGTGATGTAGGAGGATTGCCAGTTGGCCCCGCCGTTGAAGGTCAGGTAGGCCCGTCCTTCCGCGTTGGTGCGGCCGACCACCACACCCGTATCCGGCGTGATGAAGTATACGCCGTCCCAGTTGCGGTCGACCGGCAGGTTGAGCGGCGTCCAGGCATCCCCGCCGTTGGTCGTGTGCCACATCGTTTTCTTGAAACTCGACGTGATCAGCCAGCCTTCCTCGCCGATGAAATGGGTCTGTTCGTACTGCAGGCCGGCCTCGGGAGCTGTGACGGGCGACCATGTGGCGCCGTTGTCCGCGCTGCGGACGATCACCCCGTTGAAGCCGGTGGCCATGAGCCGGTTGCCGCTCATGCGGACGATGGAACGCATTTGCGTGTTGGGCATGGGGGCCTGGTAGACCGTGTCCCATGTCGTGCCGCCGTCCGTGGTCCGGAGAATCAAGCCGTTGGTCGAACAGGTGAGCACCAGGTCAGACGTGATGGCCAGGATGTCATTGATGTTGCCGGCCACGAACAAGCTATTCTGTGTCCAGGTGTCCCCGCCATCCGTCGAGTGCAGGAGGCGTTGGTTGGTCCCGATCCAAAGGTTGTTCGGTCCCGAACCCGCGATGGTAAAATACGTCCTGTTCGATTCGAAGCCGATGTCGGCCCATTGGGTGCCGCCGTTTATGGTGCGAAGGAGTTTGCTCCCGTTGCCCACGGCGAAGCCGGTATTCCGGTCAAGGAAGAAGATGTCGTTGATATTGCGTCGCTCCGGGCCGGAGGTCTCCGTCCAGCTGGCGCCGGCATCGGTCGTGCGGGTGATGCTGCTGATGTCGTTGCCCATGTAGAACTCCTGGTCCGACAGGGAAGCGACGGAGTAGTTGCGCTCGTTGATCAACCCGAGGTCGAGTTGCGTCCAGGTGCGCCCGCTGTCGGCCGAAATGGACGGATCGCCGTTGCGCGTGGCGGCCATCAGTACGCCCGGGCTGGCGCCGAAGGCGATGTCATCCGAGGTGTTGTGGATCTCATTGTCGCTGACCAACGTCCAGTTGAGTCCGCCGTCCAGGCTTTGATAGATCGTACGGCCATCGGCGGCGATCCCGTAGGCAGCGTTGTAAAAGCGAACGACATCCGGTCGCGGGACATCAGTCGTGCTGGACCACATGCCTCCGCCGTTGGCGGTGGCGTAGATGGTTGGGGTGGTGCCTATGGTAAAGCACCAGATCCGCTGGCCGTCGAGGATATCCCCGCCGTCCACATTGCTGGCCACCGGGAGGCCCAGGCTGGTCCAGGTCGAATTGGCGTATCGAAAGACGCCGGAGGCGGCGATGACCACGAAGTCGTCCGGGGCCAGGATGCGGATGACCTTGATGCCGGGCGGTGCGCCAACGACCTGTTGCCAGGCGCCGCCGCCATTGGTCGATACGGCCAGGCCGGGCCCGCCGACGGCCATGTATTGGCCGTTCTGGCCTTCCGCCACATCGCACGCGGCGAGATCCCAGCCGGAGACGGGCTCCGGCCGAAGGAACCATTCCGTACCACCCGCCGACTTGGTCAACACGGTTGCATTGGCGCCCACGGCCACGCCGTGACCGTCTTGCGTCAGGTCGATATCGACCACGTTCTCAAGCTTGGATAAGGGGTATTGCCGCTGCCACTGACCCATGAGGGCGACCTGCAGGGCGGACAACAAGAGGAGCGTTACTGTCAGCCTGTTCATGTCAAATGAAAATTGAGTGTTACAGGCTAAATGTACCATTTCCGGCGGAACCGGGACGCCGCATGGATGGCAGGTCGCCCTGGCGAGCCGCGAATCGCCTTTACTCCGGATTCTCGAACAGGATCCGCTCGAACGGCATGAAATAATTGGGGTGGCAGGTAAGGCCGTCCTCGGTGATGAAGAGGTCAATGCCCTTGAATGATACTTCCGCCAAACTCGGGTTCATGGCGACCTCGAAATAGGTGTTCGTATTTCCTTCCTCTCGGATCAGTGTGGGAATGTCGACATAGAGTTCGTGCCGGAGGTAGACCTGCTTCGGGTCGCTGTCCGGGATGACGATCCGTCCGTCCTTGTCGGCCTTGGCCATCTCGAAGGCATCCGGTGTCCCATAGAAGGCGACCACATAGGACTTCATGTGCGGCCCCGGGTCGATCACCTGGATGGTGATCTGGCGGCCTTGTTTCGCCTGCTTGAGGATGGTAAAATCCGCGCCGGGTGCCTTGCGGCTCGACAGCTTCACCGTGTCGCCATGGATCGTGTACGTGCCTTCGGCCACGCGGTCAACGACGCCGTAGATGTAATTGAACTGGAATTGCCCGTCGGGGGTGAAGCGGAAGGCGGCGGCCATGTCATGGATGCCGCGGAGCGGGTAGATGCCGGAGAGGGTGGGAGTTTGCATGTCGGTGTGCGCAGTCAGGTGGATGATGAGAAAAAGCAGGATTACATTCATGTGCGTTCGGGTATACGGTCCTTTCGGGATTACTGGTTCGGCTTACTTCAGCGCCTCCATGACCTCTTCCTTGCGCCGGCGGCTCACCTCGACGCGGGAGTTGTCCTTGAGCACGGCAAAGCCGTCATGGTCGATGAAGGAGATGAATTTCTTGTTGACCAAATGGCTCTTGTGTGTGCGGATGAAGCCCTGCGGCGTGAGCAGCCCGTCATACTCGCCGAGGGTCCTGGAGATGAGGTAGGCCTTGCCCGAGGTGGTGAAGAACCGCGTGTAGTTGCCCATCGCCTCGCAGCGGATAATGTCCGCGGGCACCAGGAAATGCACGCCTTCCTTGGTCGGCAGGGCGAGCCTGAAGTCCTCCGGCGACGGCGCACTCATGTTGTGCATGATGTTCTTCAGCAGGTCGTACTGCTGCTTGTAGTCCTCCTGGTCCTCGACGAAGCGGCGAACGGCCGCCTGCAATTCCTCTATGTCGACCGGCTTGAGGAGGTAGTCGAAGGCGCTGTACCGGATGGCCTGGATGGCGTATTCGTTGTACGCGGTCGTGAAGATGATCTTGAAGTTCTTGTTCGGGATGTTCTCCAGCACCTGGAAGCCGTTCATGTGCGGCATCTGGATGTCGAGGAAGACGAGTTGCGGCTGGAAGGCGTGGATCTTCTCCGCGGCCTGGCGCGCGTCGTTGCACACCATGACGTCGGTGATCTCGGGGATGGTCTTGACGATCATCATGCGCAGCGCGTCGGTGGCGCGTTGTTCGTCGTCGATGAGCAGGGCTTTGAGCATGGCGGTCAGCGTTGAGGCGAAAAGAGGATATCGACCCGGGTGCCGAGGGCGTTCCCGTTGGCGTCCGCGAGGTCGGTGAAGGTGATATGGCCGGCGGGCCGGCCGTTCTTTTGGAGGGCATTGAGCCGCTCGCGGGCGACCGTGATACCCTTGCTCGTATGCTTCTTGTCTTGTCCGGAGATCTGCTTGAGTTCGCCCGCCTTTTGCCGGCCGATGCCGTTGTCCTGGATGATGCACCGGATCATGTCGCCTTCTTCGGTGAAGGCCACGCGCAGGTGGCGGTCGCCTTCCTTGTGCATCAGGCCGTGCCAGATGGCGTTCTCGACGAAGGGTTGAAGGAGCAGGGTGGGGATC
>CAYMLN010000261.1:0-4529 GCA_964391045.1 uncultured Saprospiraceae bacterium | reverse complement strand
TTGGTCCAACTCACACTGGATGGAAGGTTCGGAAACGCAACGGAATTGATGTCCGTCTCGAACCCGAGTTGCACGAAAATCGTGTCCTCGAAGATGTCCACGCCGAATTCCGTAGCCGGATTCACGACCAGGTCGACCTGGGCCTCGCAGCCTTTGCGGTCCTGGATACAAAGAGTATACGTGCCCGGCATCAGGGACGGAAAAATGGTCGATGGTTGGTAATTCTCGCAATCAAGGCTGAACTGGTAGGCCGGGGCGCCGCTGATCCCGACGCCCTGGATCACACCGGAGGCCGTCCCCGGGCAGATCTGGTCCTGGATGTTGGCGGTCACGGCGAGCGTGCTCGTATCGGCGCAGCAGGGCTCCACATAAAAGTCGAGGATCTCGGTGACCACGCAGCCCTTGG
Source organism: uncultured Saprospiraceae bacterium (assembly GCA_964391045.1). Classification (GTDB taxonomy): domain Bacteria; phylum Bacteroidota; class Bacteroidia; order Chitinophagales; family Saprospiraceae; genus Opimibacter. The sequence goes on along the minus strand of CAYMLN010000261.1, from coordinate 4,123 downwards.
AACTCTCCACGGTGAGGGCGACACGCTTCGCCCCGAACGAATCATAGATCACGTTGATCGGCCCCTGGTCGTTGCTCGTCAGCGGCATGGCGCCGGCGCCAAAGTTCCAGTGATAGGCAACGATGGGATCTGTGGGCGCCGTGGATGTATTGTCGAAAATGATGGTCTTGTCGCATTCGAACGCCTGGACGGCCGTCACGTCAAAGCCGGGATCCGGGCCCTGGAATGTCCCCGTGCCACCCCAGTCGATGCTGAAGCCGAGGCCGGACTGGCTGAAGTTGTTGACCAGGAGCGCATAACTTTTACCGGCTTCCATTTGAAGCGGCGCGAGGAAGCTGTTCTGGGAGGCCTGCTGGCATCCGGCCGGCTCGACCTCGTCGGGATCCCCGTCGCGCAGGCCCGTGGGGCCGTTGCACCGCGCCCAGCTCTGGAAGGATTCGCCCACGTTTTGTCCTGAAGCCATGCAGCGCACCGGGATCTTCCCCGTGCAGTTGTCGATCCCGTTGGGCAACTCATACACGACGAAGTCAATGTCATCTGACTCGAAACCGGGCAGGTAGTTATTTGGCGTGAGTGTGAAGGTGAGCGTACCGGACGTCTCGCAAGTCCACTTGTACCAGGCCGAACTGAATTCCTGGCCTATGCAGGTGTTGGTGACGCCCGGGTCCGGCGAGCCGACACCGAGCAACGTGTCCACGACAAAGGAAGACTTGTCACAGAGCACGACCGCCTCATCGCAATCGGACTGCGGATTCGGCGGGGGAATAAAGCCGTCCATGCAGATCTGGAAGGTCCCTTCGTTGTTGTTCTGCCCTTCCACGAGCAGATAGTACACAGCGCCGATCGTGAGGTCGTCGACGGACAATTCGACCTGGTTGGATGACGTGGAAGAAATGTTGCAACCCCGGCGGACCAGGTTGCTGCACGGCCCCTCATAGACGGCAATGGACGGGCCGCGCAGGGTGCCCAGACTCTGCGCCGCGCCGGTCACCCGGATATACAGGGCGGGGGTGTTGGGGATAAACGTGAACCACACCTCGTTTTCCAGATCCAGGAAGCAATTGTTGGGAATCGGTGCCCCGGCATGCGGCGTGGCGTTGATGTTGGTATATGCCCCCGGCGCACTGCACCAGTTGTCCGTATTGGGGAGGTGTATAGCCGTTGAGCAGTGATCGTTGATGGGCTGGGCCTTCCCGACGGCGGTCAGGGCGGCCACGAGGATCAACGAAAGAAGAAGTCTCATGATGGCGAAGCTTAGCTGGGATCGGATGACAAAACTAACAATTCTAAACGCCGGGGGTTTTGGCATGGTGCCTCCTTGGCGCTGGCTAACAATACTTTAACCCTCCTATAGACACTCCTCGGATGCTTTTCGTTGGCTCGGGCGCCTCGAAAAGGCTTCATTTTGTCCGCTGCTGACCAAGCCCGCGGTTTTCCCCGGCCAATGGCATCCGCGCCCTGCCGTACCTTCGGCCCATGAACCTCCTCCGGCACGTGCCGAATCTCCTGACCGTCGCCAATCTTGTCATGGGCGTGTTGGGCGTTATTTCGATGGCCAACGGTCTGGTGGACACTGCCCTCCTCCTGATTGCCGGCGGCCTTGTCGCCGACGTCCTGGACGGCATGGTCGCACGATGGCTCAAGGTGGACGGTGCGCTCGGCGTCCAGCTCGATTCCCTCGCCGACCTCGTGACGTTTGGCGTCCTGCCGGCCATGATGCTGTTCTACATGGGGGCACGGTTCGGCGGGCCATCGCCCGGCCAGGAGGTCACGGCGGTCTTCGCAGCGCTTTTCGTCGGGTCGACCGCCGTCCGGCTCGCGCGCTTCAACATCGACACCCGCCCGAGGCAATTTTTTTACGGTTTGCCGACACCGGCCGGCGCCATCTTTATCGCCGCCTGGATGTGGGCCCAGTGGTCCAACCGCGAGATGGGCCTTGGCGTCAGCCAACTTCCCTGGCTGGTCATCCTCGTCCCCGTGCTGCTGGGTATCCTCTATCAGGCGCCGCTCCGGCTGCCCAGCTTGAAGTCGGCTCCGGGCGTACGGTTGCTGCTCATCATCCCCCTGGTCGTCGCCGGGATCGGCTTTGCCTGGGCGGGCCCGATCGCCATTTCCGCCGGGATCGCCGCCTATGTCCTGATCGGGCTGGTCAACCTTGCCCTCCGTCGTTTTTAGCAAGCCGTCGGTCCTGTTTCCGCACGGCTCGTTTTCGTAGCCGGCCGTGTATCTTTGCCGCATGAAATTCAAGGCAGAAATCAACGTCATGCCCCTCAAGGAGCTTCTCGACCCCCAGGGCAAGACCGTCGCGCGCAACATGGACCATGCCGGCATCGCCGGGGTCAATGACGTCCGGATCGGCAAGCGCATCGAGGTCATTCTCGACGCCGCCGACGAAGCCGCCGCCAGGGCGCTCGTCGACGAGGCGTGCCGGAAGTTCCTCGCCAACCTCATCATGGAGACCTACTCCTTCGAGGTGAAGCCGGCCTGACGGTGCTCTACGTCGTCCCCACGCCGGTCGGCCACCTGGGTGATATCACCCACCGGGCCCTCGAGACCTTGCGGACGGCCGACGTCATCCTCGCCGAGGACACGCGGGTCACGCGCAAGCTCCTCGCGCATTACGACATCCATACGCCGCTGCGCAGCTATCATGCGCACAACGAGCACCAGGCCACTGAGGCCGTGATCCGGCAATTGCAGGACGGTGCGACCATTGCCCTCGTTTCAGACGCCGGCACCCCGGGCATCTCGGATCCCGGCTTCCTCCTCGTGCGGGCCTGCCGCGAGGCGGGTGTGGAGGTGACCGTATTGCCCGGCCCGACTGCCTTCGTGCCCGCGCTTGTCGGCTCGGGCTTTCCGTGCGACCGGTTCTATTTCGAAGGCTTCCTCCCCCACAAGAAGGGCCGGCAGACCCGGTGGACGTGGCTCTCCACCCTGCCCTGCACGATCGTTCTCTACGAATCCCCCTACCGACTGATCAAGTGCCTGGAGGAGATCGCCGCCTTCCTGCCCGAAAACACGCAGGTCTGCGTCGCCCGCGAGATTTCCAAGATGCATGAGACCTTCCACATCGGCACTTCCGGGGAACTGATCGCGCATTTTGCGGCGCATCCGGAGCATGTGCGCGGGGAGATCGTGGTGTTGATTCGTAGAACGGGGGATTGACGGGCGGAGAGCAGAGGGCATAGCGGAAAGGGCAAAGGGCAAAGGGCAAAAGGCCAAGGGCCAAGCAGGGCATTTTGCGATCTCCGCCGGGCGACAATAAAGCCAAGGAATTTCTCGTACCAAACCAACCGACTAATTGGGCGTGTACCGCGCGCTCTGTCAATCTGTGAGAACCGAGAAAAACCAATGCAACGGTGCGTTATGGCGGATAGCAGAAGGCTGAGATTGTCCCATCCCGAAAAATGTTGACACGACAGAAGCACCGATGAAGGCGCCGACCCGCCGTATTTACTTCAACCGGCTACGTTACCCGCATTAAATCCGACCTTTGCACCATGCATCCGCGGCGCATCACCTTCCGCTTACTCTACCCGTTGCTGGGATCGATCGTCGCGATCTGCTTTTCGGCCGGTGTGTTGAATGCGCAGGTAAAGAAGGATACGCTGTTTTTCTACAACGGATCGATGATCGCGGGCGAGCTGCTCAGCATGCGGCTGGGGAGGATCGAGTTTGACGCCGATGATATCGGCGTGATCAAGGTCAAGCACACGAAACTCGCGGCCCTGACGGGCGCAAAGCACCTCTACCGGCTGGAGACCATCGACCGGGAGGTCTTCCAGAGCCTGCTGTACCGCAGTTCTGTTCCGGGCGCCGTGCGCGTGCTCAAGGAAGGCGACCTGGTCGATCTCAACATCCAGGACATCGCGTCGATGTATTATTTCGGCAAACAGTTCCGGAACCGGTTCTATGCGAAAGTCGGCGCGGGCTATTCGTTCACCAAATCGAGCGAGATCGGACGACTCAACGCCAGTACGCTGGTGGAATACAACAGCCGCAATTCGCTGCTCAAGCTCTCCGGCGACCTGATCTATACATCGGACAGCATCGACTTCACCCGGGACCGGGAAAACGCCTCGCTTGGCTACACGTACTACTTTGAGGGCCCGTTTTCCTGGGG
>CAYMLN010000260.1:0-4543 GCA_964391045.1 uncultured Saprospiraceae bacterium | reverse complement strand
TGCGTATCGCCGAGGATCTCCTCGAGGTTGGCCGCGAAATTCTCCAGGATGATGATGGCCTTGACGCCGCTGTCGTTGAACTGGTGCTTCATCTCCCGCGGCGTGTAGAGCGGGTTCGTGTTGACGATGACGAGGCCGGCCCGCAGGCAACCGAAGAGCGCCACGGGATACTGCAGGAGGTTGGGCATCATGATCGCCACCCGGTCGCCGGGCTTTAGCCCGCGGGAATGCATGTACGCCCCGAACTGCGTCGCCGAGCGGTCGAGCTCGGCATAGGTCATGTCCTTTCCCATGCTGTGGAAGGCGACCTTGCCGGCAAACTTCCGCATGGCCTCCGAGACGAATGCGTTGAGGTTGGGATACTGGTCGAGATTGATATTGGCCGGCAGGCCTTTCGGATAGTTATGCAACCACGGGCGCTGATCCATGAGGACGGACTTGGAGATTCGGATTTACGATGCTCCAAAGTAAACGAAAAGATCGACTTGTTTGCCGTGGCCCGGCCCGGTTCCCGATGGCGTCAGGTGCCGGAAAAATGAGGCTGCCCGATGCGCATGCGCCATGCATCGCCCATCAAGTCAAAGCGGCTGGAACGCATTGCCAAAGCCCTCGTCCCGCGCCGCCGAGTACCGGTATCCCCGCGGCATGAACCACCCGAGGTTGCGCATGACCCCGTTATAATCCGTTCCGTCCGAAAAATGCTCCGGCGTCACGCTGAACAACAATTCCTGGGAAACCCCGCCGGCCACCCGGCGGCTTGCGAGCAAGACTTTCGGTTCGCTTGCGCCATAATGTGCGAGATAACTGCGCAACACCCCGCGCGTGAGGGCGGGCAGGAACTTCTCCGACGGCTGGGCCAGGAGGACCTCCTGGTCGCCCGCGATGGGTTCCACCTGCGCCTCGGGCGTGCTGTAGAATTCACCGCGGAGGTGATAATTGACCATGTCGCCGTGGATAAAGACCCAGTCGGGCTGCGCCTTGTGCGCATGGATCACCACGCCCCATCCGTTCTGCAGCAGGAAGTCGCCGATCATATGCCGGATCACGTAGCACTCGAACGGCTTGCCGGGCTCAGGGATGTTGAGCTGGAAATACGGGAACCCATCCGGTCCCGTCGTCACCTGCGGTTCCCCGCAGGCGAAACTCGCATCCGCGATGTTGGCCAGCAGCTGCTCGCGCCAGGCATCATCCCGCGCGTCTGCCGGGACCTCGAAAAGAGACTGGAGAATGGCGGTCTTCTCCAGGTCGCCGGTGTAGGGTTGTTTGTCGTCCATATGGGCAGCCAAGATAAATCCAGGCTTGGTTGATCCCGGGAGTTTAGGATCAACGGGTTTTCTCAGTGCGTCAACGGAGGAACGGTGAGCGGATAAGGGATAACGGATAAGGGATAACGGATAACGGATAAGGGATAACGGATAACGATTAACGGATAACGGTTAACGGATAACGGTTAACGGACAACGGCAGAGGGTATGTAGCAGAGGGCATGGCGCAGACGGGTGGGCGCACAGGAGGCTGGCCGTGGTTGGCGTCCACGCCAACCACACTTCGCCCCCGAGTAAAGCTTCTCGTTCGAATGTAAAGGCCCGACACCTTCTATAGCCCAGAAATCACTGGAACACGCGGAGTAAAGCGGGGCAAAGGGGGAGATCTATGGGAAATGTAATCAGGGGATGAACTTGGCGTCGTGGCGTGGGCAGAGGGCCTTGGGCATAGTCCTTTGGGAAAAGTGCATGGCATATTCATTAACCGCTGTTTGCCAGCACTTTAATATCCAAATAGGCTGGAATCTCATGAGATCGACCTGCCTCCTAAACCCTCTAAACCTTCTAAACCCTCTAAACCTTCCAGACTATTCCACCCAAAACCCCTTCCTCGTACCTAATTATTTACTGGACGAATCCCAATAACCCTTACCTTTGCCGACCCGTTGGCGTTATGTCAAACCTCCGTTCCTGATTGTCAATGGGTTAGGGAACGTACAAACCTATTTTTTCAACATGATGTCCGAAGAGACAAATCCCTCGACGGAGTCCGCAGCGCCGATCGTTCCGGCCGCCGAGACCTCCGCAACTCCCGAAACCACTGAAACCGCCGAAGCCACTGAGACGCCCGAAGCGCCGGTAAAGCAGGAAAAACCGGAGAAGCGCTCCCGCCGGGAGGCCGCCGAACCGGAGACCCCGCATGATGCGTTCGACTGGTCGATCTCCAACCGCAACCAGGTCTCCTACCCGAAGGCCGAGTTCGAGAAATTCGAGGCCCTGTACGATAAGACGCTGGGCGCGGTCAGCGAAAATGAAGTGATCAAGGCCCGCGTGTCCCAGATCACGGGCGGCGACGCCGTACTCGACATCAACTTCAAGTCCGACGGGCTTGTGTCGATGTCCGAATTCAAGGATATCGCCGACTTTAAGATCGGCGACGAAGTCGACGTCTACGTCGAGCGCCAGGAGGACGAGCGCGGCCAGCTCGTGCTGTCCCGCCGCAAGGCTAAGCTCCTGAAGGCCTGGGATCGCCTCGTCGATTCCTTCCACAACGGCACCATCATCAACGGTACCGTGATCAGCAAGACCAAGGGCGGCCTGATCGTCGATGCCGGCGGCCTCGAGACCTTCCTCCCCGGCTCGCAGATCGACATCAAGCAGATCACCGACTACGACCAGTACGTCGGCAAGACGATGGAGTTCAAGGTGGTCAAGATCAACGAGAACATCAAGAACGCCGTCGTGTCGCACAAGGCGCTCATCGAGAGCGACCTCGCCGAGCAGCGCGAAGCCATCATCTCCGGCCTCGAGAAAGGCCAGGTGCTCGAGGGCGTCGTCAAGAACATCACCGACTTCGGGGCCTTCATGGACCTCGGCGGCGTCGACGGCCTGCTCTACATCACCGACATCAGCTGGGGCCGGATCAACCACCCCTCCGAGGTGCTGGAGATCAACCAGAAGGTACACGTCGTCGTGCTTGACTTCGACGAGAACAAGAAGCGCATCAGCCTCGGCCTGAAGCAGCTCCAGCCGCATCCGTGGGATGTCGCCGGCGCGACCATCAAGGAAGGCGATGTCGTGAAAGGCAAGATCGTCAACGTCGAGGACTATGGCGCGTTCCTGGAGATCACCCCGGGCGTCGAGGGCCTCATCCACGTCTCCGAGGTCAGCTGGAGCAACCAGCCGATCCACGCCCGCGAATACTTCAAGGTCGGCGAGGAGCACGAGTGCAAGGTCGTGACGATCGACCACGAGGAGCGCAAGATGTCGCTCTCCCTCAAGCAGCTCACGCCGGATCCCTGGCAGACCATCGAGCAGCGCTTTCCGGTCGGCAGCCGCCACTCGGGCAAGGTGCAGAACCTCACGCCTTACGGTGTCTTCGTTGAGCTCGGCGACGGCATCGGCGGCATGGTCCACATCTCCGACCTCTCCTGGACGAAGCGCTTCGCCCACCCGTCCGAGTTCACCAAGACGGGCGAGATGCTGGAAGTCCAGATCCTCGACATCGATAAGGACAACCGCAAGCTATCGCTCGGCCACAAGCAGGTAGAAGAGAACCCGTGGGACACGTTTGAGAACGTCTTCCCGGTCGGCTCCTACCACGAGGCCACGGTGGTCAAGCGCGACGACAAGGGCGCCATCATCCAGCTGCCTTACGGCCTGGAGGCGTTCTGCCCGGCCCGCCACCTGAAGAAGGAAAACGGCAAGCTGGCCGAGGTCGACGAGACGCTGACCTTCAAGGTCATCGAGTTCAACCGCGACGACAAGCGCATCATGGTCTCCCACCTGCGTTACCTGGAGGACATCCAGCGCGAGGCGGAAGACGTGGTGAAGGAAGAGCGGAAGAAGCAGGGCGCCGAGGTGCAGCGGGTCATCAAGGAAACCCAGTCCAAGTACGAGCCCCAGACACTGGGCGACATCATGGGCCTGGCGCAACTGAAGGAGCAGCTCGCCGGCAACGCCCCCAAGGAGGAGCCGAAGGCAGAAGCGCCGAAGCCGGCCGCCGGGGACGACCTCAAGATCGTCGAGGGCATCGGTCCGAAGATCGAAGAGATCTTCCACGCCGCAGGCATCACGACGTTTGCTCAACTCGCCGGCAAGAGCGCCGACGAACTGCGGGAGATCCTGCAGGCCCAAGGCAGCCAGTACAAGATGTTCGATCCCGAGACCTGGCCCGCCCAGGCGCAGCTCGCCGCCGACGGCAAGTGGGACGAACTGAACACGCTGAAGGACGAGTTGAACGCCGGTCGCGCGGAATAAGCGCAAACCGTCAATACAATAAAAAGCGCTCCGGGATCCCGGGGCGCTTTTTTTATTTCGGGACCGGATCGCTCACGGGTCAAATACATACCCAGGACGTCGGGGCTCCGAACGGACTCCTGCCTGATGGCACAAAAAAGCCAAAAAGTGTTTGTGCGGGTGCTGAAGAATCCTATCTTTGCCTCCCCTAACGGAAATCCGCGGGCCTGAACGCCAGGCCGGATGGGGTTTCCGGGACAGGACGAAATGTTCATTGACAGGTTGGACAGAGCAGCGTGCCCGAGTGCCGGAAGGCGTTC
>CAYMLN010000259.1:0-4547 GCA_964391045.1 uncultured Saprospiraceae bacterium | reverse complement strand
GATGCAGGTGGTCCGTATTCGAACTACCTGTGGAGCGCGAATGCCGGCGGCGCCACGACACAGACGATCGTCACGGACCAGCCAGGCCTCTACACGGTCACGGTCACCGACCTGATCGGTTGTGTAGGCACGGCGTCGTTCCAGGTGGATTACCATCCGGTGCCGTTTGTCAACATCACCGGCAATCCGGATTTCTGCGTCGGCGGCAACACGACCATCAGCGCGACCGCCGGGTACACGTATGTCTGGAACAACACGGCTACGACGCCTGACCTCACGGTCAATATGCCGGGCGTGTATGCCGTGACCGTCACTGATGGCAACGGCTGTACCAACACGGACGACTTTACGGTCAATGCGCCGTTCCAGGAGACCGTACAGATCACGGGTTCATTCGTGTTCTGCCCCGGCGACCAGGCAACATTGTCCGTGCCGACCGGGTACGCATCCGTCCTCTGGTCGACAGGGGAGACGACCAACGTCATCAATGTTTCAACCGAGGCACAGTTCTCCGTCATCGTCGTCGATGCCGACGGTTGTATCGCCTATGACACTGTCCAGACGGACGAGAATGCCATGCTCAGTCCTGTCATTACCGGTAATACCGCCATCTGTGACAATAACCCGACGATCCTCGATGCTGGGCCCGGCTTCGATAATTACGCCTGGAGCGCGAATGCAGGTGGCGCCACGACACAGACCGTCAGCGTGAACGCACCGGGTACATATTCGGTCACCGTCAGCTCGAATGCCGGCTGCTTTGGTGAAGACGACATCGTCGTGGTCCAGTATATCTCCCCGTCCGCCACAGTAACATCTACTGCCACGGCCTGCAACGTACAGGAGCCCGGCGGCCCGTCGACCGTCGTCGACTTCAACGCGCTTATTACGGCCGGCGACAATTCCGGCACGTGGGTGCAGACCGGCGGTCCGGGCAGTGTCAACCTGGCCAACCTGAACAGCGTAAACTTCAACGGCCTGACGCCGGGCAACTATACCTTCACCTACACCACCGCTTCGGCCACGCCGCCATGTACGGAGGCGACGTATCCGTTGACCGTGACCGTGACGAATTGCGCATGCCCGGCCATCGACCTGGCCCCGGCTCCGGATCTCTGCAACGATATGGGGACCATCGGCTTGAACACCCTGTTGCTGCCGCAGACGCAGATGGGCGGTGTTTGGACGATCCTGGTCACACCTCCGGGTTCCAACCCCGCGACGGTCATTGGCAACACCTTTGACGCGACCGATGCCGATGCCGGAGCCTACACGCTGCAGTATGAAGTCACCGGCCTGCCAACGTATTGTCCCGATGCTTCAACCTTGCAGATCAATGTGCTCCGCGATCCTGTCGCAGGCGTTGCCACGGCTCCGGCCCAATTCTGTGCCGGTGAGAATGCCGTCGTGACCCTGGCCAACCTGCTCACCGGCGAGGATGCCGGCGGCATGTGGGTCGAGACCTCACAGTTCCCGAGCACGGGTGGCGCCTTCAACCCGGCGACGGGAAGGTTCGACGTCACCAACCAGTTGCCCGGAACGTATCTCTTCAGTTACGTGGTCGCCGGCCCCGGACCTTGTCCGGACGACATGACAACAGTGGAGGTGATCATCGAGAACAATCCCACCGCCGATGCCGGTGCGACGGCTACCCTGGACTGCTCCACCACGAGCGTCACGCTGGGCGGCCCGGGCACGAGCATCGGACCGGATTTCACGTACATGTGGACAACCGTCGACGGCGTCCTCGGTAGCCCTGACCAGTTAAATGCCACGGCTACCGCTGCCGGTACGTATGTCCTGACGGTGACCAACATCATCACCGGCTGCACGGCGACTGACCAGGTGACGATCGACCAGGTGGGCGACTTCCCGACCGACATGATCCTCATCGTCAATTCACCGGATTGCGAAGGCGATCCGCCGGGATCGATGCAGGTGCAGTCCGTCGTCGGGGGTACGCCGCCATATGCCTACTCGCTGAACGGCGGTGCGCCGGTATCGAATCCCAACTTCAACAACCTGGTGCCGGGTGATTATACCATCGCCGTGGAGGATGCGTCAGGATGTAAACTGGAGGAGGACTTCACCATCTTCCCCCTTGTTGTCACCGACTTGCAGATCGTCGATTATGTCAATGGCGACTTCGTCTTTGACTTCGGGGATACGATCCGGCTGACGTACAACTACATCGGCACGAACAACACGCCCGATTCCACGGTTTGGAAACTCGATGGCCAGGTGATCTGCACCAACTGTCCCGAGCTCCGGATCATGGCCGACCTGGCCGGCACGATCACGCTTGAAGCGTATGACGAGCGCGGATGCGTCGAGATTCGCGCGATCACCTTCCTCGTCGTGCGCGAGCGCGATGTCTACATCCCGAACATCTTCAGCCCGAACGGCGATAACATCAACGACTTCTTTACGTTGTTTACAGATGCGGACCTCGAAGAGATCAGCATCATGGAGATCTACGACCGGTGGGGGGACCTGGTGTTCCGCAAGGAGCATTTCCAGCCCAACGATCCCCAGGCCGGCTGGGATGGAACGTTTAAAGGCGAAACGCTCAACCCGGGCGTGTATGTCTACCGCATCGAAATTATCTACGGCGACGGTCTCGAGGACCAGCTGGCCGGGGACATCACCCTGCTGCGCTGATCCGAAAGGCGGATTGCCGGGAGACAACCTTAAATCACAAGAGTTTACTTGCCCATTTCTCTTGTTTTCGGAGCCCTCCCTCCCCGGGAGGGCTCTCTTTTTTAGCGGCCGTTACGTATGTGCGCCATGATGACAAGCAAGACGGGTAAATGGACAAAGCACTTCGGGCAGGCAAGGCGACCGCCTTGTTACTCGACTGCGTCATGCGCATTTGCCCTGTGGACGATGTTCCTTTTCGTAACGCCACTTTTAGTGATCACGGACCTTCGCGCACAATGCATGAGTCCGGAACCGGTCGATATTCCCGACCCCGGATCCGTGACGATCGAGATCCCGATTGGCGGGCTCACGGACGCTATGTTGAACAGCCCGACGCAGGGCATCTGCGGCGTCGAGATCAACTTCACGCATGAGTACCTGGGCGACCTGACCGTCTCGCTGGTCTCGCCTGACGGAACGATCGTGCAACTGATCGGCCCCTCGACGACGGCCACCTTCCCGACCAATCTTTCCGTTTGGGATGTCGACTTCGTTCCATGCGGCACACCTGCTGTTCCGGACGTTGGCTTCGCTCCCGTTTGGTCGAATCTCCAGCCCTGGCAAGCATTGGCCTTCTACGACGGCACCTACCATCCGTTTGACGGCTGCCTGGAGGATTTTAACACGGGATCCGCCAACGGGATCTGGCAGGTCATCGTGGAAGACAACGGCGAATTCCAATTCGGTGTGATCCTGGGCGTGACCCTGCTGTTTTGCAATCCCGATGGCCTCGATTGCACGCCGTGCCTGGCGCACGCGGGAACGCTGTCCCCTGACTCCCTCACCCTTTGCGCAGGGGAGACCCTGTCGACGGCCAATATCACCGTGATGCACGGCGACAGCACGCCGCCTGCCGCAATCCATGATTATGCGTTTCTCCTCGTTGGCGGGGATGCGATCCTACAGTATGGCGAGAGCTTTGCGCTCATCCCGCCCATCGGAAGCTATTCGCTCTGCGGCCTTTCGTATGGCGAGGAGGATGCCATACTCGTTGCGGCCCTGCTGGATGCCGGCGATTACGCGCTCCTGCAGGATGCGCTCGATGCAGGTTTGTTTTGCGGCCAACTCACCTCGGATTGCGTGCAGGTCGAGGTGCTCGATGCGCCGGATTCGCTCTTTGCCGAGGCCCAGCTTTGTGCGGGAGAATCTTTTGTTTTCCGCGGTCAGGCATACACCCTGCCGGGCGTGTATTTCCAAACCCTCGACGGACCGGGCATTTGCGATACGATTGCCCGCGTCGAGATCAGCGCGCGCGTTCTCGACGTCACGACTTCGGAAACCGGCGGATTGGGATGCGGCAGCACGGTCACCGTCAGCAGTATTGTTAGCGGAGCTTCGGGACCGTTTACCTTCTCGTGGTCGACGGCCAACGGAAACATCGTGTCGGATCCCGGACTGCCGGAGATCACGGTAAACCAGCCGGGCACCTATCTCCTGGCTGTCAGCGACGGGATCTGCGCAGGGAGTGCTGCGGAGAGCGTCCCGGAGGGCCCGGGTTTTCCGTCGATCATCGCGTCCGGCGGGACGATCACCTGCGACCAGCCTTCGGTCGCCGTCACCCCGGTCTACATTCCCGCAGATGGCGTGATCAGTTGGACAGGCCCCGGCGGCTTCATGTCCGGCCAGGCGGATGTCGTGCTCGATATGCCGGGACAGTATATCGTGAGCATCGAGAACATCGCGGGATGTGTATCGGCCGATACGATCGACATCGGCATCGATACGATGACGAGCGCCCCGGCGATCGTCGTCGACAAGAATTGTCTTGACAGCGTCGTGGCCCTCCGCGTCGAAACCGCCCTCACCTATGATTCCGTTTGGTGGACCGGCCCGGGCATGTTTGCCGC
>CAYMLN010000258.1:0-4566 GCA_964391045.1 uncultured Saprospiraceae bacterium | reverse complement strand
ACGCTGTCGCTGACGCCGATCGCCTCGCCGACCGTGACCACCACGTACATCCTGCAGACCGACATCGGCGTTTGCCAGGCGCGCGACACCATCGTCGTTCGCGTCGATTCCCTGCCGCAGGACCTGCATATCGATATCGCCCCGGTCAAGTCCTACTACTGCGCCGGTGAGATCGTAGCCCTCTTCTCCCCGACGTACGACTCCTTGCGCTATCCCGACATCACGTTCCTCTGGACGCCGGACAACGGCACATACCTGACCGACATGCGGCTCCTCAATACCGCCCTCGAGCTTCAGGACACCACGCTCTATATCCGCGAGGTCTACAACAATGCCTGCGCATCGCGGGATTCGATCCTGATCAATGTCGTGCCTTCCGGGGTTCCGCTCTCCGTCTCGGACACCACCTTGTGCCCGGGCGCCAAATTTGACGTCGTCGTCCTCAACGACCAGGTCCGGGAACCCGAATGGGAGCCGGCCGAAGGGCTGAGCTGCACGAAATGCCTCGACCCCGAAGTGACCGTACTCGGCCAGCCGGGCACCACCTTGACCTACCAGTTTTCGGGCATGATCCTCGATTGCCCGGTCGGCGCGACCCTCACGATCCGTATTCCTCCGCTTCAGCAGATCAGCCTGGCGGCTGACCAGGTAGTCTGCGGCGGGGACATGGTCCCGATTACCGTGACTAACCCGGCGGACTTCAGCAATTACACCTGGTCCATCCAGGAGGGCAATGCCTCGCTGAGCTGCACCAACTGCCCCGATCCCGTCGTCACGGTCAATGCCACAGACATCATCAACATCATCGTCACCGCGTCCACATCCAACACCAACTTCTGCGGCGCCCAGGGATTCATCCAGCTGCGGCCCGGTGAAGAAGCCCAGGTGGTCGGTCCTTCATTCCAGGCATGTCTTGGGGAATCCGTGCAGGTATCGACCGGCGATCCTTCCCTGACAAATGTGGTCTGGGACGTCATCAGCGGGGATCTTACGATTGTCGGCAATCCGAACGATCCCATGCCAACGGTCGTCGTCAATGGCGGCGGACTCCTGCGGTTCTTCGCCGAATCCACAGACCCGGATATCTGTCGCGTCGTGGGTACGGTCACCGTGTCGCCCTCCCCGCAGGATGAGTCCAATATCCTGCTCGACCCGGATCCGAACGCCACCGATATCGGACAGGGATCCGAGGTGATGGCCATGCTCAATGTCAACGAAGCGCCGCCCACCGGCATCATGTGGATGGTCAACGGCGAGATGGTCGAGGGCAATACCACGACCATCACGTTCAACGCGGAGGATGAAGTCAACTTCGTCGAAGTGAAATTCACCAACTCGAAAGGCTGCGTCCAGGTGGACACGATCTCCTTCCCCACCGTGCCGCCGAGCTGGCAGATCCCCAACGCCTTCACCCCGGACAACGGCGACGACATCAACGACCGGTTCCGCGTGATCATCAACGGCAACATCACGCTGGAGTCCTTCGTCATCTACAACCGCTGGGGCCAGAAGATCTACGAGGCGCAAAACGGCGACCTCTCCGGCTGGGACGGCAGGCATGCCGACGGGCAGCCGGCGTCATCGGACACGTATGTCTACAAGGGCACGCTGCGCTATCCGGACGGACGAACGGAACTGATCAAGGGCGATGTCATCCTGATCAAGTAAGGCCGCGACCAAACACCGCACTTTTGATTTGACCTTCCGGTCAGCCGGCGATCGTAAACCAAAACGAGCCGCCGTGACGCTCGACGACGGGCATGTGCGGATCCGCCCACAGCGGCTCGAGCATCCGACTGAGTTGCGCATCCTGCGAGACGAAATAATTCGGCATGACCGGCACGTATTTATCCGGGTTGGCCAGGAGGAAGGCGGCCAACATGTATTGCTCGGAATAGAACCGATCGCACATGTCTTGCGGATAATCATACGGCAGGTAAACATCATGGACCTGCACGAGCACGCCCGGTGGCAGGGCCGGCAGGACATCCATGAAGAATGCCATCGCATCTGAGTTGGGGAATACGCGGTGCGAGTTGTCCACGAAGACGATATCACCGGGATGCAGCGACTTCACCCAGGCCAGGTCATTGTCCTCAAAGGGAATACGCAACACCTCGTCGGCCAGCGCATCGATGCCCGCACGCGGGGCCGGGTCGATCGAGATGATCCGGCAATCCAACGCGTGGTTGGATTTGGCGTAGTGCGCCACTTTGGTCGAGTTGCCCGACCCGATCTCCACATATCGACGAGCCTTCCCACTTGCGATCATCGCGTACAGCATGACGATATCGAGGCCGGGGAGAAAGCCGTTGTTCCATGCAGGCAAGGCATCATCGGTCGCCCGGGTCGCATCCGGGAGCCGGACGAGCATCTCCCGAAAGCCCAGGGCCTCCTCGAGCAATGCCACGTAGGCTGCCCGATGCTTGTCGATGATGGCGTACAACTCGCCATGGGGCGGCCGGCCGTGGCCGTAGCGGGGCCTGAACCGCACCGGGTATTCCAGGTGCAGGGTCTGGTACCGCGGCAGGATGGCCTTGGCCAGCGACTTGAGGAAAGGGTCCGACATCAGGGATTCGTTTCCCGGGATTCGATTTCCTGGAAGAGGGCCTTGAGCCCGACAGCCTCCTCAGGCTTCAGTCTTCCGGCAAGGACGAGACGTACTTCCCGGCGACGCAGCGCCCCGGCGTAGAGCGCCTTTTCCTCGTCGGTCTCAGGGATCAGTTCCGGAACAGGCTTGGGCTTGGACGTGCGTGCATCGAGGGCGACGAAAGTGAAGTAGGCGTGGTTTGACCGCTCGAGGTCGGCGCCGAAGGAAGACGTGGCGAACACCTCGATGTAGATCTCGACGGAGGTCGTGAAGGCGCGCGTAATGCTGGCCTTGATCGTGATCACGTCGCCGAGGTGGATCGGCTTGGCGAAGGAGACGTTGTCGACGGAGGCCGTGACGGCGTGGGCGCCGCAATGGCGTGCGGCACAGATCCCGGCCGCGATATCCATCCAGCGCATGAGGTTGCCGCCCATGAGATGCCCCAGCGGGTTGGTATCGTTGGGCATGACCAGTTCGGTCATCATGGTGCGGCTGAAGCTGGGCGGGTGCGATTTGGCGTTGTGCATACGGGGGGCAAAGGTAGGCGAATAATCACTCCGCACTGACCAGCCTGGCCAGCACCTCCGGGGAAAAGAGGAAGGCCATAAGTTCCGGCTGGTCCGTATTGATCTCGACGAGATACCAGTCCGGCAGGTCGTCGCCGCGCACGGCGATCATCGCCTTTTCCGCCACGATGCGGTATTCGCGGGCCTCCGGCACCCACACCACCTTGTCCTTGCCATAGGTCTTCCTGAACTGCTCCCCGACCGAAGCCACGATTTCCGGCGGCCCGTACTTTCCATCCGCGTCAAGCCGGACAATCATGTCCGCGACATAGGCGACGCGGACGAAGGTCTCCCGGCCTTCCCGGAATGGAAGCGAGAACGTCCGTATACGCAGATTCTCCGTGCGCAGGTGCATACCGTCGCTGACCAAGGTGTCCATGAGGCCGACCAACTCTTCCTTTCGCACATAGGTGAACAGCTTCGGATAAAGCAAGTCGAAGGCGGACGACCAGTCCTCCTCGTTGGACCACCGGGTAAACGCATCGATGCGGGCCTTGATGGCCGCTTCATCCGCCGTCTGGGCGCCGAGCACCGACATGCCGGCGGCCATGTAGAGTGCGAGGAGGGCAATTCTCATTGGGCAAGTTCAGGTGATGCAGTCGCGAGGTCGGCGAGGCTGCCCGTGACGAGTTCGAGTTCGAATACGCGGCTGAATTCCGCGCAGACGGCGTCGCGGACCTCCGCCAGCGGGACCGTCCGGCCCAGCAGGGCCGACATGGAGGTGACCGTCTTGGCCGGGTCGGCAATGCCGCAGGGCACGATATGGTTGAAATACCCCAGGTCCGTGTTGACGTTGAGGGCAAAGCCATGCATGGAGACCCACCGGCTGAGGTGGACGCCGATGGCGCAGATCTTGCCGGCCCGTCCGCCGGCGTCGGCCGCGTCGATCCAGACCCCCGTGTGCTTCGGGTCGCGCCCGGCCGTGATGCCATAGCCGGCCAGCATGCGGATCATGACCTCCTCGATACTGCGGACGTAGCGATGAACGTCGGTGAACACGAGATCCAGGTCCAGGATCGGATACCCGACCAATTGCCCCGGCCCGTGAAAGGTGATGTCGCCGCCGCGGTTGATCCTGAAATATTCGATATGGGCTTCCTCAAGGCCTGCCTTGCCGAGGTGAAGGTGTTCTTCCGAACCGCCCTTCCCCAGCGTGAAGACGGGCGGATGCTCGACCAGCAGGAAATAGTGATGCCCGGGGACCGGATAGCCCGCGCGCTTGTTGTCGACAAGAGACTGGTGCAGGCGGGTTTGGAGGGCCCATGCCTCCGCATAGGGCATTCGCCCGATGTCCACGACCGTGACTTTTCCCGAAGGTGCTGTCATGCCGGCAAAAGTAGGGGTACCCGGTGAAAGGTGGCAGCACATCCTGGCCGCAGGTCCGGAGAATTGTCGTACATTTCGTTTGCC
>CAYMLN010000257.1:301-4584 GCA_964391045.1 uncultured Saprospiraceae bacterium | reverse complement strand
TGCTACGGGATCGACATGTCGCGCATGAGCGAATTCGTCGCCTTCAAGGCCCTCGTCGACCTGCTGAAGGCGGACGGCAAGGAACACCTGTTGCGCGAATGCTACGCCCGCTGCCAACACCAACTGACGTTGCCCAAGGAGGAGATGGTCAACGAGGTGAAGAAACTTTACGACGAGGTGAGCACGGAACGCATCTCAAAGCGGATCGCCGAGATCGTGTCCCCGGAGGACCTGCGCATCGATGTCGACGTGATCTTCCAGACGCTCGAGGGGCTGCGTGATGCCATCCCCGGGCATACCGGCGACTGGTACTTTTCCGGCGATTATCCGACGCCCGGCGGCAACAAAGTCGTCAACCGGGCATTTACCTATTACATGGAGGGGCGCAAAGAACGCTCCTATTGACGGCCGGGGATTATCTTTTCGGCCGGGACGCCATGCCTCCCCTGCACCGCTGCCATGCCTGACATCATTCGCCTGCTACCGGACAGTATCGCCAACCAGATCGCCGCCGGCGAGGTTATCCAGCGCCCGGCATCCGTGGTCAAGGAGCTGCTCGACAATGCGGTCGATGCCGGCGCCACGACGATCACCGTGATCCTGAAGGATGCCGGCAAGACGCTGATCCACGTCATGGACGACGGCAGCGGCATGTCGCCCGCCGATGCCCGCATGAGCCTCGAGCGCCATGCGACGTCGAAGTTGCGCTCCGCCGACGACCTCTTCGATATCCGGACGATGGGATTCCGCGGCGAGGCGCTCGCCTCCATCGCCGCCATCGCCCATATGGAGATCCGCACCCGCCGCGCCGACGACACGATCGGCACACGGTTGCTGGTCGAAGCCTCGGAGGTGGTCGCACAGGAGGGCTGCGCCAGTCCGACAGGAACGTCGGTCATGGTGCGCAACCTGTTTTTCAACGTACCGGCCCGGCGCAAGTTCCTCAAGACGGACCAGGTAGAGATGCGTCATCTCCTCGATGAGTTCCACCACCTCGCGCTTGCGTTCGAGCACATTCATTTCAAGCTCTATCACAACGACCAGGAGGTCTATAACCTGCCCGCCGGGACCTTGCGCAACCGCATCCTGGGGATCTTCGGCCGCAAGATCAACGAGTTCCTCGTGCCTGTCGAAGAAGAGACCAATTACGTCAACTTCGCCGGGTACGTCGGCAAGCCCAAGCTGGGCCGCAAGACGCGCGGCGAGCAGTTCCTGTTCGTCAACCGACGCTTCATCCGCAGTCCCTACCTGCACCATGCCGTGAAATCGGCCTACGAGGACATCCTGCCGGCTGACCAGCATCCGTTCTACGTCCTCTTCCTCGAGATCGACCCGCAGCGGATCGACGTCAACGTCCACCCGACAAAGCAGGAGATCAAGTTCGAGGACGACCGGGTCATCTACAACTACCTTCGCGTGGCCACGCGGCATGCGCTGGGCAAGTACAGCATCATCCCGTCGCTCGACTTCGAGCAGGAGACGAGCCTGGAACGCGCCGCCGCACCTGCAACAACTGCAACCGGCCAGCTCTCGCGTCCGCCCGGATGGCAGCAGCAGGAAAAGGCCAACATCGAGAAATGGCGGTCGCTGCTCCAGACCATCGAAGGGTTCAGCCTGGACCAGCCGGCGGACGCATCGACCGAATCCGGCCCGGCGGGAAATCCGCTGCTGGACGTGCCGGTCACCGAGCCGCCGCGCGAGGCCCTTGTCCCGCCGACGCAGTTGTGGCAGCGGTACATCGTGTTTCACGGCCTCACGGAGTTGTACATCATCGACCAACGGGCCGCGCACGAGCGCGTCCTGTTCGAGCGCATGACGCGTCAACTGGCCTACCAACCACCCGCCACGCAGCGGCTGTTATGGCCGGAAACACTGACGTGCACCCCGGCGGAACACCTCCTCTACAGCGAATTGCTGCCGCACTTGCAGGCGCTCGGATTCGATATCGACGAATTCGGCCAGGACGCCTACATCATTCACGGGATACCGGCCCTGATGACCGGTCACCTCTCAGCCCTGGAGGCCCTCGAGGAGATCCGCGATCATTTTGATGCCACCCGGCAGACGGGGCCGTCCCGCGCGCCGGACCGCATCGCGGCTGCGCTGGCATTCTCGCTCAGCCGGCGCCGCGGCGAGACCATGACCACGCAGGAAATGCAGGCCCTGGTCGAGCAATTGCTGGAATCGGACAACCCGTATACGAGTCCGTCCGGGCGCAAGACCTTCATCACCTTCGGCCAGGAAGACATCTTCCGCCGGTTTCAATCCTGACCCACTCCGCGCTCTTCGACCATGATGCCACTTACCGGAATCGTCAAGCACCTGATCATCATCAACGTCGTGGTGTTCATCTCTCGCTTCCTCCTTCCGCCGGAATGGATGCAATGGCTGCCCTGCTACTCGCCGGCCACAGGCATGTTCCAGCCGTTCCAGATCATCACGTACATGTTTACGCATGCCGACGTCCCCCATATCCTTTTCAACATGCTGAGCCTCTATTTCCTCGGGCCCATCGTGGAGATGACGCTCGGGCACAAGCGGTTCTTCGGATTATACATGATCTCCGGCCTCGTTGGACTCGCCGCGCACTTTCTCGTGTATTACTTGCCGATCCTCCTCGGCCAGGACGTACCCCCACCCCAATTCATCGTCCTGGGCGCTTCCGGTGCGGTTTTCGGCGTCACGATCGCCTTCGCCACCTTGTATCCCGACCGGCAGCTGATGCTGCTCTTCCCGCCAATCCCGGTCAAGGCCTGGGTGATGGCGATCGCCCTTGTCGGTATCGGCCTCTACTCCGGGATCTCCGGGGCGGGTGGCAACGTGGCGCACTTCGCGCACCTGGGCGGTGCTCTCGCGGGCTTTATGCTCGCCCTTCACTGGAAACGGGGCGGCGGGTTTCTTCGCTAACCCCAACTTGCCGGGCGGTTCAGGCGTTTATCGGATATCATCTACTTTTGACCTATGTTCCGCTCCCTGGCCAGCGATCTCCGACACCAGTATCAATCGGGCAATGCCATTACCCGGCTGATCATGGTCAATATCGCCGTGTTCCTGGCCATCATGCTGTTCAAGCTCATCCTGACGCTGTCGTACGGCTTCAATCCGGATCCTACCGTCTTCAGCCGCGTGACGCGTTACCTCATGCTCTCGGACGATCCGCTGTGGACCCTTCGCCATCCCTGGGTGCTGGTCACGCACATGTTCACACACACGGGTTTCTTCCACCTGCTGTTCAATATGCTGGTCCTCTACTGGTTTGGTCGGATCACAGGCGACTTGCTCGGCGATCACCGGATGACGGGACTGTATCTCTATGCCGGCCTTTTCGGCGCCCTGGTGTACATGCTCACGGCTCCGCTGATCTATGCCGGCCCAAGCACGCTGCACGGGGCCTCCGCCGCCGCGATGGGCATCGTCGCCGCTGCCGGCATCACCGCGCCGGATTACCAGATGCGCCTGCTGCTGATCGGCGACGTCCGCCTGAAGTACATCGTGGCCGCGCTGATCCTGATCTATCTCATCGGCATCGCGAACCTCGACAATGCCGGCGGGCACATGGCCCACCTGGGCGGCGCGGCGTTCGGCTTCTTCTACGTGCACATGCTTCGCCAGGGCGTGGACCTCACGCGGGGATTCCGGCGCCTGTCCGGCCTCCTGGATCGACGCCAACGCCCTCCCCGGCCTGCGGTCAAGCGCAAGGTCCCTTTGGAAGTTCGGCATCGGGCCGCTAAACTCTCCGGGGCACTATCCCAACCCATCATCCCTGACGACGGCCCTTCCGACAAAGAAAGCCGGCTCAACGCGATCCTGGAAAAGATCAAGCGTTCGGGCCTGGACAGCCTCGACGAGGAGGAAAAACGCTTCCTGAATGAAGCGAGCCGCCACTAAGGATTCCGTCCCGCTGATGCGCCGCATCCTGCGCTGGGCCACCGGCGTCTCCATGCTCCTGCTGGCCATGGCGTATATCACCCCGCACGTACCTGTCACGCATTGGGGCTGGTTGGCCCTGCTCGCGTTGGCATACCCGTTCCTGCTCCTCGCCAACTTCGGCCTGGCGCTGGCCTGGTTCCTCCTCGGTCGGTGGGAAGCCTGGTTGCCCATTGCCGTGCTGGCCCTCGGCCTGCCGCTGCACGCCCGATACATGAAGATCCTGGCCCTGCCTGCCCGGCCAACCTGCGAGACGCCGCTCGTGTGCGCCTCATACAACCTGCGCGGCCTCTCGATGGTCCGCGCGCCCACGGGCGCGGGGATCCCGGCCAAGGTGGATACGCTCTACGCGGCCT
>CAYMLN010000257.1:0-291 GCA_964391045.1 uncultured Saprospiraceae bacterium | reverse complement strand
TGCCCTCCCCGACATCCTGTGCCTGCAGGAAGCGGTCAAGGCCGAATCGTTCACCCGTCGCTTCGGCCTCGAGCACGTGTACCACGCCCCTCGGTCCACGCTCTGGCTCTTCAGCCGCTACCCGATCACCCAAAAGGGCAGCATCGACGGCGCCGAGAAGAGTCCCTGCGCTCTGTGGGCCGACCTCAAGACGCCGCAGGGCATGCTGCGCGTGTACAATATCCACCTCGTGTCCAACCGGGTCACGAACACCGCAGAGGAACTCATCGACGATTTTGACGACCCGGGCGG
>CAYMLN010000256.1:0-4605 GCA_964391045.1 uncultured Saprospiraceae bacterium | reverse complement strand
ATCTGCACGGCGCGCTGGGTTTATTCGTGGTGATAGGATTCGCCGCGCAGGATGGTGCAGGCGCGGTAGAGCTGCTCGAGCATGACCAGGCGGACCAACTGGTGCGGGAGCGTCAGGGCCGAGAGACTGATGACCTCATGCGCTTTCTCGCGGACCTCGGGATGGAACCCATAGGCCGAGCCGATCAGGAATACAACGCGCTTTTGCGTGCCTTGCCGCCAGGCCTCGAGCTTCGAGGCGAGGGCCGTCGAAGACAGGGATTTTCCGCGCTCGTCAAGCAGGATAAGACGCGTCGGGACCTGGTCCAATTGGCGCTCCATCCACTGCCCCTCGGCCTCCAGCACCGCATTGGCGTTGGCGCTCTTGGTCACGAGGTGCGTCTTGTATTCGAACGGCATGTAGCGTTCGATCCGCTTGACATACAGGCTTTCCCCTCGAGCGACCCAGTCATCTGACGGTGCGCCCATGGCCCACAGGTGCACCCGCATCCCGGTTATTTATTCGAGAAGAGGAAGAACTCCCACGGCCCGAGCGAGATCTCCTGGTTGGCATCAAGGGTGATGGTGTTTCCGCCGAATACGTCTTTCAATTCGCGGATGGCGATGTTGAGGGTTGTCTTCTGCGGCTTGCCGGTCAGGTTGAAGATGCCGATAAACTTGTCGCCGTTCATCTCCCGCGAAAAGGCATAGACCTCGCTCGACGCGTTGATCCGTGTCGACATGCCGCCCTTGTCGCCGTTCCAGAGGGCCTGGTTGTTGTGCTTGAGCGCGTTGAGCCGGGTGTAGAATTCGGCATAGGCATATTGGCCAAACGGGATCGTATCCTTTTCGAAGAAGTCCAGCCGCTTTTTCAGCGGTTCTTCCTGGCCACTGTAGATGAGCGGCATGCCGTCAAGGGTATGGCACAGGGCAGCGAAGGTCTTGGCCCCGTCGCCCATACGCTCGAATTCAGTGCCGGCCCAACTGTTCTCGTCATGGTTGCTGGTGAAATACATCTGGTAGCCGTACGTGAACGTACTGCGATCTGCCGTGAGTTGCGTATCAATGGCGTTGACGTCCTTTGTGCCCTTCGCGATATCGTTGAGCAGGTGGTGGATCTTCCAGGCATAGGACGTCACGAAGCTCGAATCGTTGCGCAGGTAGGCATGCTCGCCTTCCGCGAGCATGAAGAGCGGTTTCTTCAGGCCGGCCAGCGTGTTGCTGACCTCATCCCAATAATCCGCCGGCACGCCATGGGCATGATCGACGCGGAAACCGTCGATATTGTAGTCCTCGATCCAGAAGATCATATCGTCGATGATCTGCCGGCGCATCTCGGGCTTGGTGAGGTTGAGCTCGGCCACGTCGGTCCAGCCCCACGGCTCACCGGTTTCCTCGTTGATCGGATCCCGGATCTCTCCATCCGCGTTGGTATTGTAGTACTCGGGATGTTCGGTGATCCAGGGGTGATCCCAGCCGGTATGATGGGGCACCCAGTCCAGGATCACGTGCATGCCCATGGCATGGATGGAGTCCACGAGTTGACGAAAGTCTTCTTCCGTGCCGTATTGCGGATTGATCGCGCGGAAATCGGAAACGGCATAATAGCTCCCGAGCGTACCCTTCCGCTTGACCGCGCTGATCGGATGGATCGGCATGAGCCAGAGGATGTCCACGCCCATGGCCTTGAGGCGGGGCAGGTGTTCGCGGAAAGCATCGAAGGTTCCTTCCGGGGTGTATTGCCGGATGTTGACTTCGTAGATGTTGGCATTGTGCGACCACTCCGGCGGCGTGACCCGTGCGTGGGGAGGCTGCGCGTCGGTTTCGGGGCTGGCGGGTTTGCAGGACAAGGCAGTCATCATCATACAGCAGGCACTTAGGACCAGGACGGCGGGGGTAGCGCGTTTCATTGTGGCTTGTAAATAAGCTGTAAACATATAAAGAAAAAGATGATTATCAAGGCCGGGCATATTGCCGCAGCTTGGCCAGGCCCACGGCCATATCCTTCGGGAGCGGACAAGAAATGACCAACGGTTCACCATCGGGAAAACGGCCGATCGACAGCGACGCGGCATGCAGAGCGGTGCGTCCGATGAGCGGCCGCTCCGCCTCGCCGTCGGCGGAGGGCTTGTAGTTGTGTTTCCCCTTGAGGTCCGACAAGAAGAGGCCAGGACTCCCGCCATAGGTCGTATCGCCCACGATGGGATGTCCGATCGCGGAGAGGTGTACCCGGAGCTGATGCGTTCGCCCGGTATGTGGCTTCAGGGCGACGAGCGTATGGCGCCGGAAGAGCTCTTCGACCTGGTAAAGCGTTTCGCTGGGCTTGCCGCGCTTGGCGACAACGACGCGGCCGGTGTGTTCGGTGAACAGCGGGAGGTCGATACGCCCTTCAGGCTGAAGCAGGCGGCCCTCGACGAGGGCGAGGTAGCGCTTTTCGACTGTGCGGTCGGTAAACTGGTCGCTGTAGAATCCGAATGCTTCCGGGTGGATGCAAAACATAAGGAGTCCGCTCGTCTGGAGATCGATGCGGTGCAAGGGCCTCGCGTCCGGAAACGCCCGCATGACCAGGGAAAAGGCGGACGGGATGTCCGCATTGTAGCGGTCCGGCACACTCAGGAGGCCGGCGGGTTTGCAGACAGCCAGGAGGGTTTCGTCTTGAAAAACGATTTCCGGTGCACGCTTCATTTCGGGAAAAGGTCGGTGTAGGTCCGCCGCGCCCGGAAGTAATATTCGAAAATGATACTGCCCTGGAAGACGCCCGGGAGCTTGTTCAACGGGATGCGATCGAACCGCTCCGCGCTCTCTTTCCGCTTTTGCGCGATCTGTCGAAGGTGCCCGTAGATGTAGTAGTGCGAGCGCAACACCGCCCAGGCATTGCCCGGCTGGCCCTTGAGGAGGAATCGAAGGCCGGCAAGGCCATCGAGCACCCAGCGCAGCGATACGATGGGGATAAGGTCCCCCTTCGGGAGGTACTTGACCGCGGTGATGATGTTGTTGCGGAAATTGAGGTAGATCTTTCGCGGCGAGTTGTACGTGAGTGTTCCGCCGCCGATATGATAGACCACCGACTGCGGGCAACAATAGACTTTGTAGCCCTTGAGGTGGATGCGCCACGCAAGGTCGATCTCTTC
The DNA here is from genome assembly GCA_964391045.1 of uncultured Saprospiraceae bacterium. GTDB lineage: Bacteria > Bacteroidota > Bacteroidia > Chitinophagales > Saprospiraceae > Opimibacter. The sequence continues at coordinate 1,496 of CAYMLN010000256.1, read as the reverse complement.
CTGGTGCGCGAAGTAATCCGTGTCGAACCCGCCGATCTCGCGGAAGACATCCGTGCGGATGACAAACGCCGCGCCTGAGGCCCAGAACACCGGCATCGGGTCATCGTACTGGCCGCTGTCCCGCTCGACCTTCGACAATACGCGCCCGCGGCAGAAGGGATAACCGAGGCTGTCCAGCATGCCGCCGGCCGCGCCGGCGTATTCGAACCACCCGCGCTTGGTTTCGGACAAGATGCGGGGTTGGACGGCCGCGATGGTCGGGTCGCCCTCCATCATGCGGACAATCGGGATCAGCCAATCCGGTGTGACTTCGATGTCACTGTTGACCAGCGCGCAATACGGCGCGTCGATGCGCGTCAAGGCTTCGTTGTACCCGCCCGCATAGCCGTTGTTCTGCGCCATGGCCAGGACGGCGACATCGGGATGATGCGCGCGGAGGTATTTCAGCGATCCGTCGTCTGAGGCATTGTCGGCGACGTAGAGCTTCTCACGTGCATAGCGGGACGCCTTGAAGAATGGCAGGAAACGCTCGAGCAGGGCCTTGCCGTTGTAATTGAGGATGACTGTGGCGACGTCCGGCAGATTCTCCGACAACCCGCGAAAATAATTCCGGACGGCCTGCTCGTCGGCTTGCATGGCCGACTTGAGGTCTTCCATGGAGGCAAACTTCCTATCGGCGCGGATGAACCGATGGATCTCGATCATCACCTCGCGGTCGTAGATCTGCTTGTCGAAGTCGAAGACATGGATCTCGACCCGGTGCTCCGGCACGGAATCGATGGACGGCCGCAGGCCGAGATAGAGCATGCCCGGAAAAGCGACGCCGTCGAGGATGAGCGAGGCGGCGTAGATGCCGTCCTGCGGCAGCAATTTCTTGCCGTCGGCCACGCGCAGGTTGGCCGTCGGATAGCCGATGTGGTGTCCCAGCCGGTTGCCTGTGACCACGGTGCCCATGATCATGTACGGGTGACCGAGGAGGGACGTCGCGAGCTCAAGGTCATTGGCCTGCAGGGCGCGGCGGATGCGCGTCGAGCTGATGGTCAGGTTGCGGATCTCCTCCTCCTCGATCTCGACGACCTCGAACTGATGGTCACGGCCATAGATCTTGAGGAGGTGGACGTCACCGGTGCGGTTGATGCCGAACCGATGGTCGTAGCCGATCACGACGTAGCGCGGCTTGAACTTGTCTACGATGAAGCGTTCAATGTATTCCTGCGCGCTCAGGTGAGAAAACTCGATCGTGAAGGGAATGATCACGACGTTGGAAACTCCGCTACGCCGGAAATACTCGAGTTTCTCGTCCAGCGTCGTGAGGAGCCTGAGCTCGTCGTCCTTGGGATAGACGATCTCCCGGGGGTGGGGGTGAAAGGTGATCACGATATCCGTACCGCCGACCGATTCCGCGAGATGCTGAAGCCGCTTCAGGATCTTCAAATGACCGGCATGCACCCCGTCAAAACTCCCAATGGTGATGACGGAGTTATTGAATTCCGGCA
>CAYMLN010000255.1:0-4622 GCA_964391045.1 uncultured Saprospiraceae bacterium | reverse complement strand
GGTTGCGCTCGGCGTGGCAGCCGAACTGGCCGACGAGAAGATCTCGGTCAACGCTCTTTGGCCGAAGACGACGATCGCTACGGCCGCCGTGGCCAATCTCCTCGGCGGTGATGCGATGATCCGCCTCTCCCGCAAGCCGGAGATCGTGGCGGATGCCGCCGCCGTGATCCTCGCCAAGTCCCCGGGCACCGAGACCGGCAAGTTTTACATCGACGAAGCCGTCCTTCGCGACGCCGGCGTCACCGACTTCGACGCGTACGCGGTCGACCCGTCCGCCAAGCCGATGCCCGACCTGTTCATCGAGCCATGAAGAAAGAGAAGAAGGACAAGGACTTCGTCAAGTCGCCGTACTTCGAGGGCGGCCGGCATGCCATCGATGCCTTCGTCAAGCAGGAACTGAAATACCCGGAAGCCGCCCTGAAGGCCGGCGTCGAGGGCACGGTGTCCGTCCGCTACACGGTCGACTACAAGGGCAACGTCATCCATGCCCAGGTGATCTCCGGCATCGGCCATGGCTGCGACGAGGAAGCGATCCGCATCGTCCGGCTGATGAAATTCACCGTCCCGGAAGACGGGCGCATCAAGTCGAAATACAGCCGGAAGCTCCACATCCACTTCCGCCTTCATGCGGCGCCCGCACAGCCTGCGCCATCGCCATCGCCATCCCCGGCACCGCCTGCACCTGCTCCTGCGATACAATACACGGTCAGCTCGTCTAAACCCGCGGCAAATACACCGCCCAAACCGGCCACCACGATCAGCTATACCATCACGTTTTCTCCGCCGGGCAAAAAGAACTGATGCCCCGCCGTCGTTAGTTGTCCGCAGGCCCTAACTTTAGTCACAGGCAACACGACATGACCATGACCACAACCCATGCGCTGCGCGGCGGCGAATTCATCATCCGGGACACGGAACCTGCCGATGTATTCATCCCCGAGGATTTCGGCGAGGAACACCGTATGGTTCGCCAGCTCTGCAAGGATTTCGTGCAAGAGATGGGTGACCGCGCCCATGCGCTCGACCAACAGGTATCGCTGATGGATGAAGCGGGCCGGCTCGGCCTGCTCGGCGCACACATCCCGGAGCGCTACGGCGGCACGCCGCTCGACACGAATGCCAACACACTGATGGGCGAGGAACTCGGCAAGGCGGGCGGCTCGTTCGACACGACCTTCGCCGCGCACATCGGCATCGGGATGCTACCCATTCTCTACTTCGGCACGGAAGAACAGAAGAAGAAATACCTCCCGGGCATGGCTTCGGGCGCGCTCAAGGCCGCTTATTGCCTGACCGAGCCCGGGTCCGGCTCCGATGCGCTGGCCGCGCGGACCCGCGCGGACCGCAGCGCCGACGGCCGCACCTATCACCTCAACGGACAGAAGATGTGGATCTCGAACGCGGGGTTCGCCGACATCTTCACCGTCTTTGCCAAGATCGACGGCGAGCACTTCACCGCCTTCATCGTCGAGGCCAACACGCCGGGCATCACGCTTGGCGAGGAAGAGCGCAAGCTCGGCATAAAGGGTTCCTCGACGCGGCAAGTGTTTTTCGAGAATGTGATCGTACCGTCGGACAACGTCCTCGGCGAGATCGGCAAGGGGCACCTCAACGCGTTCAACACGCTCAACATCGGTCGCTACAACCTCGGCACGATGGCGCTCGGCGGGTCGAAGCGCTGCATCGACCTGGCCATCAAGTACGCCAATGCGCGCCAGCAATTCGGCCGGCCGATCAGCGCGTTCGGCGCGATCCGGCACAAACTCGGTGAAATGGCCGCGCGCATCTTCGCGCTCGAGTCGGCCTCCTACCGGCTGTCCGACATGCTCGGCAAGCGAAAGGAACAGCAGATCAGCGCCGGCATGGCGGACGAGCAGGCCATGCTCGACGCGGCGCGCGAGTACGCGTCGGAATGCGCGATCATCAAGATCGCCGGCTCGGAATACCTCGACTACGTGATCGACGAGATGCTGCAGATCCACGGCGGCAACGGCTATTCCGAGGAGTATCCCGCGGCGCGGGCATACCGCGATGCACGGATCAACCGCATCTACGAGGGCACGAACGAGATCAACCGGCTGCTCCTCGTGGACCGGATCATCAAGAAGGCCCTGAAGGGCGAACTCGACCTCGTCGGCCCGGCCTGGGACGTGCAAAAAGAATTGATGACCATGGCGTCGAAAAGCCAGGACGACACGCCATGGGCGGCGGAGCGACAGGCGGTCAGGCATTTCAAGAAAACGATGCTGCTTGTGGCCGGCGCCGCCGTCAAGTACCAGATGGACGGCCGGCACAACCTCGAGGAACAACAGGAAGTCGTGATGCACATCGCCGACATCGCCATCGACGGCTTCATCGCCGAATCGCAATTGCTGCGCGCCATGCGACTCGCCAACGGCCCGTCGCCCTACCCGGCCGCCGTCGTCGAGGCGATCACCCGCCTGTGCATCCACGATGCCCAGCAACGTATCCAACAACATGCGACGGAAGCGCTGATGGCGTTCGCCACCGGCGACGAACTGCTCATCATGCTCAAGGGCGTCAAACGGTTCTCCGCCTATGCGCCGCTCAACACGGTCGCTGCGAGGCGCACCATTGCGGATCATCTCATCGCGGCCGACGCATATGCGTTGGAACCTTAATTTTGCGGCCCATGGGAACTATCCAATCCATCGTCATCCGGCCCGAGAAGAAGGGCCCGACCGTGCACCTTCAGGAAGCGGTCATCCACAGCCAGGGCATCGAAGGCGATCACTTCGTGCGCCCGGAAACGCAACGCTCCGTCACGCTCGTCTCCGCCCGCGACCTCGCGGAAGCGGCCGCCGCCGTTGGGTTTGAGGGCGATGCACATGCCGCCTGCCGACGCAATATCCTGGTCGACGACTTCCCCGAAGCCGATATGGTCGGCAAGCGCATCGCACTCGGCGATGAAGTGCTCCTCGAGGTCACTTGTTACTGTTTTCCCTGCAAGCGCATGGACGAGAACTTCGGCGAAGGCGGGGTGAAGGCGCTCGACATGAAGGCGGGCTGGGGCGCGATCGTCCTTCGGGAGGGAAAGATCCGCGTCGGCGACTCCTATCGGGTGCTTTAGATTTTTTGCGACCGCGCATACAAGAAACGCCGCACCCGCTTATATTTGATGGACAAATCGAATTTTCTCCTTTTACTATTTGCAATATTCAGATTCGTATCAAGAAGATCAGCGCCCTCGAGGCGCTGATTTTTTTTGTCCTTGTCCGCCGCCCGGCCCCACTCATATCGTGTGATTCATCCCCGTTCTGGATATCGTTTGACGTTGATCGTCGTGCATCGCACACGCGCGCTCCGATAGTTCACTGATGCTATACCCGTGAGGGATGTACGCCCTTCGCCGGCGTTGTAAAGCTGTGTCCACCGTGCCCATGGGCATGTCGGGCGTATTTGATCACTTGACCAATCGAGGCACCGGACGGTTTCCATGCCCTGTCCGCATTACGCCAAAACGCAACTGCCCCGCGGGAGCGGCGGGGCAGTTGCGTGTTCGAACGTGCATATGCAAGTAAGCACCTCAACGGGGGATATCGAACTTCCTGACGACGGTCTGGTCGTTGCTGGTGACGCGGAGGTAATGATCGCCCGGGTCAAAGCGATCGAGGGACAGGCTGAGGATGTACTCGTCGGCCACGATGCGCTTGCGGTATACCTCCCGCCCCCACAGGTCGGAGATACCCAGGCTCGCTTCGTTGTTGATGCCGCGCAGCGAGATGCTGACCTGCCGGTCCCCCGGATTGGGATAAACCGAGACGGAGAGGACGCGCGACATGTTGATCGGGCCCGATCCGTTGCAGGAACTGCATGGGCCGAGAAGGTCGCCGTGCCGCAAATGCGCCTGCACGGCGTCGAGGCTCGTGCAGATCGTGACGCCGTTGTGGCAAACGGAGACCTTGTCCCCACCTGTCGAGCAGATCCAGTCAGCAGGGATCTGCCCAAGACCAGGAAATACAGTCGCTGCGCACGGCCCGTTATCATCGCCACCCTTGCATCTGTCGCACGCATCGGGTACGCCATCGCAATCGGCGTCCCCAAACTCCACGACGCCCGGCAGGTAATCGGCCCTGGCGGGCATGTCATTCCATTGGCCCAACCCGAACCGGTTGATCTCGGCATAGTCTTCCTGGTACTCGTTGTTCGGCTCGCCGGCCGACCAGTTCGTGAACGTGACAGGCTCGCCATTCGACCAGGTGAAGGTGCCTTCGGCCATGGCATCCGTCAATCCGATCCATGCCCGGCGGCCCCCGAGCGCCTCGGCCAGCCACATGTTCTCGTCCTCGTCATTGATCACGGCCAGGTGACCGCCCAATGTGACCGCCGCCGCCTGGGCATCGATCCAGGACGAAGCGCGGTCAGTCGTGTAGTAGGAATGTCCATTGTACTTGCCCAGGTAGGTGTATCCGGGCAATGCGCACTGCGCATGCCCTTCCGAAAGGACATGCATCACCGTCACCGCAAACAGGAGTAAATAATACCTCTTCATCGTCTGCCGATTTAAAAGGTGAATGTCTTGGATACCGAATCACGCGGTTTACGCGTCGGGCGGGACAACCGATCCGGACGTCATGCCGATGATTGCCGATAAAGGACGC
>CAYMLN010000254.1:0-4631 GCA_964391045.1 uncultured Saprospiraceae bacterium | reverse complement strand
CCGGCATTCTCCAACTCCAGTTTATCATCGTCTATTTTTACGGGGGCATTGCCAAGCTGAAGGCCGATTGGCTCATTCGCGCCGAACCCGTGCGGAGCCTCGTTGCCTCGCTGGATACCGACAATCCTTTCCTTAAGCTGTTCGCATCCGAGGCGGGGGTCCTCTTCATCAATTTCGGGGGCCTGCTCGTCGACCTCGGGGCGCCGCTCTTCTTGCTCTACAAGCCTACCCGGAAATGGGCCATCTGGATCTATGTCGCGTTCAATTTTATCAACTCGCGGTTGTTCAACGACATCGGTATTTTCCCGTACGTGATGTTGTGTTCCTTGCTGCTCTTCACGGAACCGGAGACATGGCGTCTGCCGGAGGGGCTACGTCGCCTCCTGCGCCTCGACCGATGGTCGGCTGATGTGACGGCACCGGTAAAGACCTGGGCAACGGAGGCCCGATTCGCCCAACGGATACTGATCCCGTTCGTCGCATTCCAGCTGTTGTTCCCGTTCCGCGGCTTCTTCCTGCCCAATCCCATGGACTGGACGACCATTGGCAACCGCTTTTCCTGGCGCATGAAGGTGGATACGCGGCACGTGGAGGAAATCGGATTCTATGTGCAGGACCGGCGCACGATGGAATTCTTGCCCCTGCGGATCGAGACGATGATCAACAGCGCCCAACTCATGCACCTGTCCACGGACCCGCGATCGATCGTCCAGTTCGGGCAGTATCTCCGCGATTATGGCATATCCAAGGGTATTCCCGATCCGCTGGTGAAGGGCCATGTGCTCGTCCAATATAACGGCCGGCGCCTGCAGAATTTCTTTGACCCGGAAACGGACCTCGCCGCCGCTCAAATTCGCTTCTACGCGCGAGCCCCGTGGGTGCAGCCGCTTGCCGAGTGAGATAAGCTGCCGCCCGCGCGGGATGCCGCAACGTCAGCGTTGTTTCTTTCCTTGATCCCTTCCGGTCAAGAAGAGGCCATTGGCCGCCATGGACTGTTGGATATCCGCCCAATACGGCGCATACAGCGCCCGAAGGGATTCTTCGGTTCTTTTCGATGGCACAAAGGGCATCGTGCGAAGGACGCCGGGAATTTCCATGTGCTCCAGGACCTTGACGCGTTCTTCCGCGTACAGGATCTTGTCGTCATCCAGGTAGATCATGACCTCGGCGGCTGACGTGTCCATCTGGAACATGCGGTGCTCTCGATACCGCACCTGGATGAGCTCGCCCTGGTGAACATGCAGGGTTGGCCAGACGAGGTGTCGCGGTTGGTGCATGAACAGGGAGATGCGGGCATCGCCGGGGGTCGGCATCCAGATCTTGATCGAATCTTCTTGTGAATACTTGGGGTAAGGGATGAGGATGGGCTTGGGTTGCCGGACCACGCCGCTGTCGATGGCCGTGACCATGGCCTCGATGGGTTTCTTCCGCATGGAATCCGGTTCGGTCCGCGAAGCGTCCTCCTGCCCGGTCGTATCGCGGTCGGTGCGCTTGGTGCATGCCGGTATCGCCATGAGGAGCCCCAAGGCGATCATGCCGGACAGGAAAGCGATCCCGGAGGGCGTGAGGATCCGTATCGCGCGGGCGGGTAGCGTCGGCATCGTCTTCGGCTTAAGGCTTGAGTCGGAAAATGTCCAGTGCGCGATTGTTGTTGGCGGCAATGATGTAGGCCGCCTCGCGTGGTCCGCGTTTCAACACGGCCAGGTCGCGGGCGTTGCCCGGCACCCAGAATCCTGCGCGGGTGTTGTCTACCCAGGAGAATGTCTTGTCCGTGTTGCCGAGCAGCAAGACGCCGTTGCCCGCGTCGATGCGGCCGGTTTCCACCTCCATGGAATACTTGTTGCCCGCCAGCAGGATATCCTTGCGCCCGTCATGATTGACGTCAAGCACGAGAATGGCCTGCACGACGGAGGCCTGCGCCGGGACCGGGAAGGCGTGGAAGGTAAATTGTCCGTTTTCATTCTCCCACCAGCCGGACGCCAGAATCCGGCAGGACAGGATCACGGATTTCTTGATTTGTTCCGGGGTGAGGACATCCTCGATCGTGGCCCGGGCATAGTCCTTGTAGAAGACAAACTTCTTCTTGAGCATCGGGATTTGTTTGATCAGGACATCCTTCTGGACCATCGGGTAGCGCTTCCCTTTTTCCACGACGGTGATGATGGGATCCAGGCTGCCGTTTTCGTCGTAATCGGCCGCATAGCATTGTACCGGGGCATCAGCCGATGCGCGGTAATGCGTATTCAGGCCGAGGTTGCCGGTGACGAGGTCCATGTCTCCATCTCCGTCAAGGTCATCGACCGCAAGCCGGTGCCAGAATCCTTCGGATCCGGCGAGTCCTGTCGCCGCGGAATCTTTAGGTACAAACCGGCCATCGATGATGTCAAAGATGACGATAGGCATCCATTCCCCGAGCAGGATGAGCTCCAGTCCGGGATCCCCGTCGACCTCGGCGATGGCGAGGTCCGAAACCATGCCGACGCGTGAAAGCCCGGGTGCGACGCTCTCCGTGACATCCGTGAATTTATTGCGGTCATTGCGGAAGACGTAGCTCCTCGGGGACACGGGATAACCACCGCCGGAGACTCGTCCCCCGACGACCAGGTCGGGGTCGCCGTCGAGGTCATAGTCGACGGCAACGGCCCGCAGGCAGGCGTTTTCAGGGAGGGGCAGGGCGCCGGGCGCAGGAAAGAAGGCCTTGCCGTTGTCGTTGATGTACAGGCGGGGTTGCCAGGCCTCGGGCTTCGTGCTTTCATAGCCGCCGCTGATCACGATGAGGTCCTGGTCGCCGTCGAGATCCGCATCGAGGAAGACTGCGCCGTGGTCTTCAAACAACGCGTCGCCCTTCCAGGTCAATTCACTCAGGAGCCGGAAGGTGCCGTCGGCTTGCTGGACAAACAGGCCGCCGGGCTTGTCAAAGGCATTGCCAATGAATACATCCGTGAGGCCGTCGCCGTTCACGTCGGCCGTGTCCATCAGCGGGCCAAGCTCCGATAATCCCCAGGGCAGCATAAAGAGCGACTCGAAATCGATGAAATCGTTCTCCTCGTGGGTAAAGGTGAGTCCTGTCGGCTTGACGCGATCCATCAGCGGGTCCGCGTGGCGTTCCGGATAGGGGAGTTCGGGTTGTGCGGGATCGTACTTGACCCGGAGTCGCTGTCCGGCTTGCACGTTGTCCAATACGATGCCTTTGCCATCGGGCCAGCGGACCTCGACGCGGTCTGCCCGGGCCTGCTTTCCGAGGCCGAAGTGGAGCAGGTATTCGACCGAGGAAAAGATGCCTTTTGTCGGCGTCATCATCTGGTACTGGACGTCCTGGCCGGTATACACCATGACGGTGGCCCCGATGGCCAGGGGATTGGCGGCAGGGCCCTCGAGGACGACCTGGAGGTAGTTGTTGCCCGTCTTTTTCGAGGCGAGGTTTTCGTAGAGGAAGGCCTCGTCGTTGATGTTGTTGACGATATAGTCGAGGTCGCCGTCGTTGTCGAGATCGGCTGTCGCCGCGCCATTCGACCACGTGGCCTCGGCCGTCATCCACTTGCCGGTGACGTCCTCGAATGTCCAATCGCCTTTGTTGCGGAACACATAGTCACGCAACTTGTAGAGGGGGATCATGTCCAGGAAGTCGTTGACGTCCTTGAACTGTTGATGCAGGGATCCTTTCGCCTCGATGTCATTGAAGACGAAGTTGATGAAGTCCTGGTCCGTCACTTCCCGCTGGTACCCGTTCGTCACGAGCAAGTCCTTCCAGCCGTCGTTGTCAAGGTCCGCCATCAGGCCGCTCCAGCTCCAGTCGGTCTGGAAGACGTTGGCCAGGCATGCGATATCGCTGAAGGTCCCGTTGCCGTTGTTGCGTTGCAGGACGTTGCGCACGACCGGTTCGAAATAGTTGTGCTTGACCAGGCTGTTGTACTTGTTCTGGGAGTTGGTGCTCAACACCGTCTTCTTCCGGTATTGGGATTCGCTCAGCATGTCTACTGCGAAAATGTCGAACATGCCGTCGTTATCGAAGTCCGACAGGTCGGTCCCCATCGAATGCTGGGTGGTATGCCGCACATAATCGCCAAGCTTGTCGGTGAATGTGCCGTTTTGGTTATTGATGTAGAGCCTGTCAGGCTGGATGAAATCATTGGCTACGTAGACATCCATCCAGCCGTCGCGGTTGAAATCCTCGATGGAGACGCTCAGGCCGTACCCGAAGTTCCAGATCCCCGCGTCCTTCGAGACGTCGGTGAAGCCGCCCTTCCCGGTGTTGATGTCCGGCGGGCCGTCGTTGCGGTAGAGGCGGTCGGTATCGAACGTGTCGATGGGCTCCAGGATGGGTTCAACCGTGGTGCCGTCCATGGTGGGCCGCACATTGATCCGGCTCGCATAGCTGAAGTCCACCGGGTAGTTCAGGAGGTACAGGTCGAGATCGCCGTCCTTGTCGTAGTCGAAGAAGTTGGCGCCCATGGATGCCGACTTGTCGTTCAATCCATACAGGGCTGCACTTTCGGTGAACGTGAGGTCGCCGTTGTTGATAAATAATTTGTTGCGGCGGGCTTCGTCGGTGATCGGGCCGGCCCGGCAGACATAGATGTCCTGCCATCCGTCGGCGTTGACGTCGGCGACCGTCACGGCCACCTCGAAGC
>CAYMLN010000253.1:2692-4677 GCA_964391045.1 uncultured Saprospiraceae bacterium | reverse complement strand
AGTTCGTCTTGTTGGCCTCGTAGAAAGCGGTTAGGCCAACCGTATCCTTGCCGGCGCGGTCCCAGACCATCTGCTTGGTGGCCTCGAACAAGAGGATGCCCTCTTCGTATTCCCTCATCAGGTTGGCGAACTCGGGATATTTCTTGGCGAGATTCTTCTCCTCGTAGATCAGGGCCTTTTCGTTGGCAAATTCCGTCAACACCTTGTCCATGATCTCCTTGTTGGGCGTGCCTTTCGGCAAACTCATGCGGATGCGCGCGTTATTGCGCACGTACTGGGCGAAATCGACATTGGTGAAGGTCTCCGTACCCATCGTCACCATCGGGGCCGGCGTCACGGACGGCACTTGCCAGCGGTAGGTCTGCAGTTCGTCGCCAGCCTGGGCGACGAGGGCGTCGAACACGGCCTGGTCGACCTTGTAGCCGGCCTCTTCCTTGATGCGGGCGATGATCACCAGGCGGGCCGTGGCCACGCGCTCATCCTTCGTCACCTGCACCTCGAGGCGGCGGCGAACGGATTCAAACGGCAATGCGGGGCGAAGGCGCGTGCGCTTGACGATGTGCCAGCCGAGCGTCGTGCGCACCGGTGCGCTGTAGTCGCCGTCATTGGCGAGGCCGAAAGCGGCGTCCTCGAATCCTTTTTCAAACTGGTTGATGCCGATCGGACCGATGAAGCCGCCGCGGTCGGCGGTCTTCTTGTCCTCGGAGTTCTTGCGGGCCACGTCTTCGAACTTGGCGCCGCCCTTGAGTTCCTTGTAGAGGGCGTCGATCTTTGCCTTTTGGATTTTATCGTCGCTGTTGTCCGGCTTCACGCGAAGCAGGATGTGCGCCACCTCGACCTCGCCGCGGGCCGGGCGGGTCTCGATCACCTTGACGACATGATAGCCGAGGCTGGTCTTCACCGGCTTGCTGAAGCTGCCGGCGGGCGTGGTGTACGCAGCGGTCTCGAACGCGTAGAAGCCGCTCGGGAGGAGGGCGGTGATAAAGCCCAGGTCGCCGCCGGAGGCCTTGGTACCTTCGTCCTCGGACATGCTCTTCACCACATCATCCCACTTGTCGCCTTTCTTGAGACGCTTGTACGCTTCCTCGATGCGGTTATATGCCGCGATAGTGTCCGTTGCGGAAGGCATGCGCACGAGGATGTGGGCCACGTGGACATCCGTGAGCGTGCGGTCATACGCCTCGCGCACGAGGCGGTCGGTGATCTCCTTGTCGTTGAGATAGCTCTCTGCGAGCTGCTTGCGATAGCCGGCGAGTTCCGCCTGGAGGGAGGGCAACGTGTCGAGGCCCATGGCATAGGCTTCGCGGACCTTCAGCTTGAACTTGGTGTACAGGTCGAGATACTCGCGCAGGCTCTGCTCGGAGAAGTCCGCATCATCGCGGTTGTTCTTGCTGTAGATGTAGCTGAACTCGGATGCCTTGACGGGTCGGCCATCGACGGAAAACAGGACCGGATCGGCCTTCTGGGCGGACAGGCGGACCAGCCCGAGGACCATCAGCAACAAAAGGGAAAGAAAGCGCATGTGGATTTCCGTTTAAACTGGATGAATGAGGGCGCAAAAATAGCCAATTCGCCGGCCTTCGCGCCGTTACGGCCACGAGATTAGCCAAAATCCGAAGTATAATCGGCGGGGTAACAAATGGTTAACAAACCGGCCTCCATGGCCGCTCACCCATGCTCATACACCTTCCGGATCCGCGGATGCAGGTGCGTAAGGATCTCATACGGGATAGTCCGGCAGATCCAGGCCAGCTCGTCGATGGGATGCTCCTGGCCGAAGACGGTGACCTCATCGCCGATGGCCGCTTCCGGGATGTCGGTCACGTCGATCATGGTCATGTCCATGCACACCCGGCCCGTGATCGGCGCCTTACGACCGTGCAGGCGGAAGCTGTAGCCGGCGTCTCCCGCCATCCGCGGCAGGCCATCGGCATAGCCGAGGTTGACCGTCGCGATCATCCGCGGCCGGTCCGTGATGAAGCTGC
>CAYMLN010000253.1:0-2682 GCA_964391045.1 uncultured Saprospiraceae bacterium | reverse complement strand
TGACCGACTCCCCCGTACTGATCGGATGGATATGGATGATCCGTGCGCGCAATGTATGCACAGGCACGAGCTCGGGATGGGCGGAGAAACCGACGCCGTAGAGGCCGATGCCGAGGCGCACATATTCAAACTGATATTCCGGAAATCGCAGGATGCCCGATGTGCTCAAAATATGACGCGGGGGATTATATCCGAGCCCATCAGTGAGCCGCGCGTACATGGCCGAAAACCGGTTCACCTGTTCGTGCGTGAAGGCGTCCCATTTCGCCTCGTCGCTACCGGAGAGATGCGTAAACACAGTCGCGACCCGCACCCCCGGTTGGCCGGCCAGGCGGCCGATAAGCGCGTCGATATCGTCCGGCCCGAAGCCGAGGCGATTGGTGCCGGCATCGAGCTTGAGGTGGATCCGCGCCGACTCCTGCCGGTACGCACAACGTTCCAACAGCTTGTCGAGGATCGTCAGGTTGTAAATCTCAGGCTCGAGATGGTAATCGAGGATGAGCTCCATGCCGTCCGGATCGGGATTGAGCACCATGACCGGATGGTTGATGCCGGCGTCACGCAACTCGATACCCTCGTCGATGAGGGCGACGGCCAGCATGTCGACGTGCTGGTAGGACAGGAAGCGACAGATCTCGAGGCTGCCGGCGCCGTAGGCATTGGCTTTCACCACGGCGATCTTGCCCACGCCGGGGCTGATCTTGCCGTAGAAATAGCGCAGGTTGTTGTCGAGCGCCCCGAGGTCGACACGGAGCACCGCGCTGTGCGAGCGCTTGCGCAGCCGGCGGGCGATGCGCTCGAAACCGAACTTCCGGGCACCTTTGAGTAGGATCACTTCGTGCTGGAACTCGGCGAGGCTCACACGACGCAGGAAGTCGTCGGTGTCGGCATAGATCCGGCATTCGATGTCCGCGGGGAGTATTGATGCCAACTGTCCCACTTCGCGGCCGATGCAAATGAGCTTGTCCACGCCGGCGCCGCGGATCATGGCGGCGAGCTCGGCATAGATGTCGGGGCGGCTGTGCGCATGGTCCGACAAGATGATCGTCTTGCGGTGGGATTGTCCCGCCTTGGCCAGGCTCTCCAAGGCAAAATGCAGGGAGTCGAGGTCGAGGCTGTAACTGTCGTTGATGAGGACGCAGTCCTGGATGGCCTCCTCGGCCTTGAGACGCATGTCGATGGCCTGCAGGTCGCCGGCATGCGTGAGCGCCTTCATCCAGTCGAGTCCGATGGCCGCGACCGTCGTCAGGCACGTCATGAGGTTCGCGACGGGAATCGGTCCCGCGAAGGCCAGGCGGCCCTCCACGGTGACGCTCCCGTCCGTGATCGTCAGGTCGGTGGCCGTCCCGGACGACCGCACATTGGCGGTCATATCGGCTGCGCCGGATACACTCCAGGTGCGCAGCACAGGATGGCCCGGCAATGCCCTTACGGCAGCAGAGACCGACGGTTCGTCAGCCGGGAAGACGATCGTGCCAACGCCCCGTGCGAGCAGGAGTTTTTCCTGGAGCTTGGCTGCCTTGTCGCGATTAAATCCTTCGTCATGCGCGTCGCCGAGATGCGTGAAGACCAGGACATCGGGGCGAATGATGCGCTCGAGCCGGTCCATCTCGCCGGGTCGGGACAGGCCGGCCTCGATGATGGCCACATCCGCATCCGCGGGGATCTCCCACACGGAGAGCGGCACGCCCACCTGGCTGTTGTAGCTGCCTGGACTGCGATAAACGTTCACCTCGCGGCGCAGGAGCATGAAGAGCCACTCCTTGACCCATGTCTTGCCGTTGCTCCCCGTCACCGCGATGACCTTGCCCGTGAAGGCCTCGCGACGCTTGCGGGCGAGGTCTTGAAACGCAATGAGCACATCGGGCACGCGGATGTAGTTGACCTGCTCGAGCTCGGGCAGGACGGCATCCTCGCGGACGAAAAACGTGCATATCCCGTCGGTCGACGCCTGTCGGATAAACTGATGGCCGTCGGTGCGCGCGCCGGTCAGGGCGATGAAGATGCTGTCGGGCTGCCAGGCCGCGCGGCGGCTGTCGATGCAGATGTGCCGGACAGGCGATGCGGGAAGGTCCAGGCGATGCTGGCCGTCCGGAAAAAACGAGGCGATGGTAGCGGCGGTGAACACGCCCCAAAGGTAGGCCTTATGCGCCGGGCCTCGATTTCTTGAAGACCGGAACCGTGGAGCAGGGCTCGCCGAACATGAGCGACTTAACGACGGGGACCAGGCGGGCCGTGAGGGCCAGATAGACCTCGGGGCCGACCGTCACCTTGTCGCTGCAGCCCTTGAGGACCACGCGCTGGTCGCGGTACGGTTCGATGTCCATGGCCTCGACATGGCGGAGCATGCGGGCCGCCGGCCAGGCGTCCGGGATGCCGAAGAAGACTTCGGCCGCGAAGGGCGCGGCATTGGCGGCGACGAGCATGTAGGCCCAGCTGGGGATAATCGCATCGGCCGAGCAATGGATGCAGAGCACCTTGCCGGCGAGGCTTTTCCAGTCATAGGCGGCCATCTGCTCGCGAAAATCCTTTTCCTTGAGGATCATGCCCATGAACAGATGGTCCTTGAGGTCGAGCGAAACCGTCTCGACGGCCGGGACCCATTCCTCGGGCTTGAGCGTGATGAGGCCGCTGGCGGCGACCCGGTTGACGAGCTGGTCGCTCATGGTGGATCGGATTTAT
>CAYMLN010000252.1:0-4712 GCA_964391045.1 uncultured Saprospiraceae bacterium | reverse complement strand
CATCCGCAACTTCGTTGAATTCGTTTCCCGGCACTGGCCCTCCGCGAAGATGTTCTTCATCGTCGGCCGGGGCATCGAGTACAACCGGTCGCGCAATCCGGGGGAAAGCTGGGAGTCATCGTTCTTCGTGCCGACGTTCGGTCGTCCCGGCGCCGACCAACTGCTCATGGCTACGGTGTGGGATCTTATCCCGCGCTATCCCGTAGGCCGGCTGGCCGTGACATCTCCGTCCGGTGTTGCCACCTACCTGGACAAGGTCAAGGCGCATGACGTCGCCCTGCAAACGGGCCAGACGCTGGACGAGAAGCGATGGATCAAGAATGTCATGCACATCGGCGGCGGAAAGAGTTCGTCCGAGCAAAACGATTTCGAGCAAACCCTGCTCGCGCTCGAACAACAGATCGAGTCGTCAGATTACGGAGGCAACGTCAGTTTCTTCCAAAAGACCTCCACCGACATCATCGGCGAATCCCAATCCGCCCAGATCCTGGCCTTGCTGCAGGAAGGTTGCGGCATCATTAACTATCTCGGGCATTCCGGATCGAGCACGTTTGAGTTCAATATCAGCGAACCGGCGGAATGGAACAACACGGGGCGCTATCCCGTCTTCAGCGCGATGGGATGCAGCGCCGGCCAGATTCACGGCCCGCTGTTCAGCCTCAGTGATAATTATGTGCAGATCCCGGACGAAGGCGCGATCGGTTTCATCTCGGGATCCGGCTCGCAATACGCGGCCGCGCTGTACGAATGGGCGCAGCCCTGGTACGAGCATATCGGCAACATTGACTACGGCGCACCCTTGGGCGAATCGATCCTGCACGGCCTTCGTGCGCTCGACAAGTATGTCGATCCGCAATTGACCGGGTCCAACCAGTATCGCTTCCTCCTCGAACAACAGACCTTCCAGGGCGACCCGGCCATCCGCCTGCATCCGTTGCCCGGCCCGGACGTCCTGCCGGATCGCAGGGCCGTCAGCATCGAGCCGGGCACGCTCAGCACGGACCTCGACAGTTTTACCCTCGCCTTTTCCATCTTCAACATCGGCCGCAACACGGGTGAACAGGTCGCGTACACCGTCAGCCTGCAGCAGACGGGCCAGCCAGAAACGGAGCTCTTGCGCGATACGACCTTCTGCGACCGTTATGAGACGTCACTTCGCGCACGCCTGCCGCTCGCCACGAACGGACAGGCCGGCTCCTTTCGCCTCATCATCCGCGTCGATCCCGATAACCGCGTGATGGAAAGTCCGGCACCCGCCGCGGAAGCGAACAACACCCTGACCGATAACCTCGGGCAAGAGGGCATCGAGATCTTCGTATCGGACAACCGCATGGGCGCGATCTATCCGCCAGCCTACGCCATCGTCAACGATGCAGTCCCGGTGATGACAGCCGGCGGGACGAACTCATTCGCACCGGGCGATCATGTCGTCTTCGAAATCGACACCAACGGATTGTTCAACAGTCCGGCCCGTGTGCGCGAACGATTCAAGGCCGATGCCGCCACAGTGCAATGGACACCGGACATCGCCTGGACACCCGGCGTCGTCTATTACTGGCGCGTGAGTGCGGACAGCCTTTCCCCCGAGCAAACCTACGTGTGGGACAAGCGCTCCTTCATCTACTTGCCGGACAGTCCGGACGGATGGAACCAGTCGCACTTCCACCAATGGACCGACAACGCATTGGGGCAACTCTTAACCGACAGCGCAGCGTATACCTTTCCGTTCGCCACGAAGGCGAAAGACTTCCGCATCCTCAACCGCTTCCATGACACGAGCGTCGGCCTCATCCCACAGGTCGTCCTGGACGGCGTCATCAAGGCGGAGTTTTTCACCGGCTTCCGGCAGCAGCCCATTAACGTCTTCGTCGTCGCCATCGATTCCCTGACCGGCGAATTCATGTACAATCCGAATCCGGGGATGTACGGATCCTTCAACCACCTGGCGTTCGATGCACCGTGCTTTGCCTACCGCACTGATCTTCCCGAGAGCCGGCAAGCGCTCATCGATTTCGTAGAGAACATCATCCCTGCCGGTCATTATGTATTCCTCTTCACCTACCAGCGAACCCCGTACCCGGATTACTTTCCCGAACAATGGGCTTCCGATGAGGGAACATTCGGCCAAAGCATCTTTTCCCTGATCGAAACCCAGGCGCCGTCATCGGCGATCCGCACACTCGAGAATACCGGCAGCGTACCCTACATCATCCTCTTCCGCAAGGATCGCGGGCTGATCGAGGAACTCATCGCCACCGATACGAGCGAGGCCATTTCCATGATCCCCGACTTGCGGAGTTCATTTACGGACGGGACCATAACCACGCCGCTCATCGGTCCGGCAACGGCTTGGCAAGAAATCCTTTGGGCGGGCGACAAGCCCTTCCCCGATACAAAAGGCGACAACCGCGTCGAGGCCTGGACCTTCACGGCGGACCTTGCGGATTCGCTGCTTGTTTCGTCTTCCCTGCCGGCAGACACGGTGCTTGAGGGCAGTATGGCCGAAAGCTATCCGTACCTGCGACTTCGCATGCATACGCGCGACACGGCCGATTATGATCCGATGGACCTGCGCTACTGGCGCGTACTCTACGACGGGGTGCCCGAACTCGTCATCCGCGCCGATCTTGGTCTTGCCTTTCATGCAGACACGCTCTTCCAGGGCGATACGATGCGCTTGTCGACGTACATCGAGAATGTTTCGCCCTATCCCATGGACTCGGTGCCGGTCGTGCTTCGACTGACCGATGCCAACAACGTTTCACTCGAATTGAGACAGACCTTGCGGGACATCCCCGGCAACGGGGCTGTGCCGGTCTCCTTTGAAACGAATACGATCGACCTGGCCGGCGACTATCAACTCGTGATGCAGGTCAATCCCGGCGGCGGCGTTCCCGAACTCGACCTGCGCAACAACACCGGCCTGCTTGCGATGCACGTACTCACCGACAAGGCCAATCCGATCCTCGACGTGACCTTCGACGGGTTCCGCATCAAGGACGGCGACCTGGTGTCGGCGCGGCCCGACATCCGCATCGCGCTGACGGATGAGAACGACCGCAAGCGGTTGACGGATACCAGCGCATTTGAACTTTACTTGCAATACCCGTCAGACTTCGAACCTCGCCGTGTGTGGTTCAGCCAGCCCTGGGTATCGTTTATCCCTGCAAGCGATCCGGGACCGAATACAGCCCAAGCCTTGCTGCGACCTGATCTCTTCGAAGCGGGCTTTTACACGCTCATCGTGAACGCACGGGATGCCTCGGGCAACAAGGCCGGCGACATCGATTACACGATCTCGTTCCGGGTCGACCATACCGAGGCAGTATCCTACATCTACAACTACCCGAATCCATTCCGCTACACGACGCAATTCGTCTACTCGCTGTCCGGCGCAGGGAATCCGCCCGATTACCGGATCGAGATCGTGCACAGCTCCGGCGTGAAGGTGCGCGAGATCACCCGCGACGAACTCGGCCCCTTGCCAGCCGGCACGCATCCGACCCACTTTGCCTGGGACGGCACCGATGCCGACGGCAGTCCGTTGCCCTCCGGCCTCTATCTCTATCGGCTGGTCGTGCGGGATGCAGGCGGCAACGTCTATCCGCTGCTCAACGTCCCGCCAAACGCACAAGCCACGGACGAAGGCTGGGGGAAGCTCATTATCATCCGCTGACCCGCGTGGCGACCGAGACCCTCATCGATGCCGGTTCGCCGGTCCAGTATGTCCGCAAGCTGCGCGAATGCTGGACATACCGGGACCTGCTCTGGATGATGGCCTATCGCGACATCCGCGTCCGCTATGCGCAGACCGTGCTCGGCATGGGGTGGGCCGTGATCAATCCCGTGCTGTCGATGTTGCTGCTCTATTTCGTCTTTGGCGTCGTGACGGCGGTGGACACCGGCGGCGTGCCCGCGCTCGTCTTCACGATGGCGGGTTTGTGTTCGTGGAATTATTTCTCGCGCGTGGTTGGCGAAGCGGGCGCCTCGCTGATCGGCTCGCAATCGCTCGTCAAGAAGGTCTACTTCCCGCGCCTCATCATCCCGATGGCCAAGGCGATCTCCGCACTGGTCGACCTGGGCATTTCGCTGCTGCTGTTGGCTGCCCTGATGATATGGTACGGACTGCCGCTGCCCTTGACGGCGTGGCAGGTCATCCCCTTGCTGATCCTGACGGTGCTCGCGGGCCTCGCCTTCGGGGTCTGGGTATCGGCGCTGACGATCCGCTTCCGGGACTTCACGCATGTGATCCCACTCCTCCTGCGCATCGGCATGTTCATGAGCCCGATTGCCTACGGCGCCTCCATGGTGCCCGCATCCTATCGCCAGGCGTTCAACCTCAACCCGCTCACGGGGATCATCGAAGGCATTCGCCACGCGCTTTTCGGCCTGCCGGCCGACCCCTCCGCGCTTTGGACATCCGTGATCGTCATCCTCGCCGTGCTTGGGCTGGGCGTGTGGTATTTCCTGCGCATGGACAAATACATCGCCGACATCCTCTGACCGCATGCCGCTCGCCCTTTCGCTCGAACATGTCAGCAAGACCTACCATCGCGGGAAGGTCCGGCATCGCGACCTGCGGAACACCGTCGCGGCATGGTGGCAAGGACCGCGCGAGACGGAAACCTTTGCGGCATTATCCGACATCAACCTGGCCATCGAGGCCGGGGAGACGGTCGGCCTGATCGGGGCGAACGGCGCGGGCAAATCGA
>CAYMLN010000251.1:0-4714 GCA_964391045.1 uncultured Saprospiraceae bacterium | reverse complement strand
ACTATGAACATCTGTTACCCTTCGAATTGAATCAGTCCGTCTTGCCGGAGCCGTGGAGGACGAAGCGCACCTTGCGCTTGTCGTCGACGGGGATCACCTGCTGGTTGCGGACGTACGTGAGATTGTAGACATTGGCGATCGAGCTGCTGAAGGTGCGGAACACCTCGCCGAGCTGGTCGATGTTGGACGGGAAGGCGGAGTCGCCGCCGTTGAGTGCGAGGGCGTCGAGGACCGGCTTATCCACGCCGCCGTTGCCCTGGAGGCCGATGGTAAAGCTGCTGATCGTCGTCTGGCTGGCGCTGTTTTCCAGGCGATTCATGAGGTAGGCCGGGGTGAATTCCGGATCCGAGTTATTGTCCGTGCCGTCGGTGAAGACGAGGAGCGACTTGCCCTCGGCCGTGAGGCCTTCGAGGACGTTGATGCCTTCGTTCATCGCCTCGTAGAGGGAGGTGAACGGGCCCTGGGTCAGGCTCGCGATGTAGTTCTGCAGTGCGGCCTTGTTGTTGGTCGGCGGGAAGACGTGGATCTCGTCGGAGAAATCCACGATCCCGATGCGGGCGTTGGGGATCTCCTTGAAGACCTCGATGACGAAGTTATTGGCATACTCCTTCACCTTCTGGAAGTCCTGGCCGAGGGAGGCGCTCGCATCGAGGACCATCACGACGGCGAGGTCCTGGACGAGCGTGTAGTCCATGGTGAACTCCACGTCGATCTTCCAGTCGTTGATATCCTCACGCCACTCATAGGCGGTGATGCCATTGATGGAATAATTCGTTCCCTGCGCGTCGATGATCCGGACGTTGTCGATGATCACGTTGGTAAACTGCGGCGGGACGGCGACGCCGGCGAAGGTCTTCGTGAAGTCGATCTTCACCTCGGGTGAGGAATTGACCGCATCGAAGGCGATCTGCGGATTCGTCCCCTGGGTGTTCCAGAAGTCGATATACAGCTCAAAATCGCGGTTTTCCGAATCGGGGCCTGCCCCGTTGTCCCCGCAGGCGGTGAAGGCCACAGCCGCCAGGAGGCTGAAAAAGAATGACAATCGTCTCATATCGTGCGCGTTGAATTTGCGAATGCGGGCGACCCGCCCGGGGCGGATCACATTAACTTTTTTTATAATACAATAACCGTGCCAGCTTGCACCCTTTCGGGCGCGACGCTCCCCCGTTTTTGCATTACTTTGGCTGCATGCGAAGTCTCGAGCGGATGCGCGCCTATTTCCTGGCCGGCCTGGCGGGAAAACGTCCGGCTACCCCGGTTACGTATGACGGCATGGCGGAAAAAGCGCAACGCATGCTGGCCCCCGAAGCGTATGCTTACCTCGCGGGCGGCGCGGGACGGGAGCGGACCATCGAGGCGAACCGGCAGGCGCTTGATGCGATTTCGATTCATCCCCACATGCTTGGCGGTGCGGCGGCGCCGGACATGAAACGGTCGTGGCACAACCTCACATTGCCCGGGCCGGTCATGCTGGGACCTATCGGCGTGCTCGAACTGGCCCACCCCGATGCCGACCTGGCGGTGGCCCGTGCGGCGGCCTCGACCGGCGTGCCGATGGTCATCAGCAGCCAGGCCTCGACGCCGATGGAGAAGATCGCCGACGCACTTGGGGATGCGCCGCGGCTCTATCAACTCTATCACGGGAAGTCAGATGACATCTCCCGCAGTTTCATCCGCCGCGCGGAAGCGATCGGCTGCAGCGCGCTCGTGGTGACGCTCGACACGACCTTGCTCGGCTGGCGCACGCGCGACCTGCACTATGGTTACAATCCTTTCCTGCACGGTCGCGGCATCGCGCAGTACACCTCCGATCCGGCATTTCAGCAATTGCCCGTGCCCGAATCCGCCGGCGATCCGCCGCCGCTGAACTTTACCCTGCTCGCCAACCTGATGCGGGTCAACCGGCGCGTGACCGGGCGTCCGTCGCTGGGCAAGAAAGGCATGCAGGGCGTCATGAAATTCACGTCCACCTTCAACAATCCCGGCCTGGCGTGGGACGACATCGCCCGGATCCGGGAATGGACGCGCATACCCGTATATCTCAAGGGCATCCTTCGCGCCGACGACGCAATAAAGGCCGCTGATCTCGGCATCGACGGCATCGTTGTATCAAATCACGGCGGTCGCCAGGTTGACGGCGCGATCGCAAGTGCTGCCGCCCTACCCTCGATCGTTGCAGCGGCCGGCGGCCGGCTCGACATCTGGATCGACAGCGGCATCCGCACGGGCAGCGACATCTTCAAATGCATCGGCCTCGGCGCCACGGGCGTCCTCATCGGCCGGCCGTTTGCCCTGGCGCTGGCGTGCAACGGCCAGGCGGGCGTGGAGGACTGCATCCGCAACCTCCTCGCCGAACTCGAACTCACCATGGCGCTCTCGGGCGCGCATCATCTCGAAGACATCGACCACACCCTGATCACCCATCCATGGACGAACACCTGAGCTACATCCTGACCGACCTCGGCGAAGAACGCGAGCGCTACTACAACGCCATGTCGCCGCCGGTCATCCAGACCAGCAACTTCATGTTTCCGGACGTCGACAGCTTCCGGGCGGCGTTGCTGGACGAGGCCCATTCGCACATTTACACGCGGGGCAACAACCCGACCGTGGAGATCCTGCGCAAGAAACTCGCGGCCCTCGAAGGAACAGACGATGCGCTCATCTTCGCGAGCGGCAGCGCGGCCATCTCCATGGCCATCATGAGCTGCGTTGGCCAGGGCGACCACATCATCTGCGTGCGCAATCCGTACAGTTGGACCGCGACCGTGATCAAGCGCTACCTCGCGCGTTTCGGCGTGACCCATGATTTCGTTGACGGCCGTGATATCGAAAACATCCGCGCCGCCGTCAAGCCGAATACGAAGCTCTTATTCCTCGAGAGCCCGAACACCTTCACCTACGAGCTCCAGGACCTCGCCGCCTGCGCCGCGCTCGCGAAGGAACACGGCTTCCTCACCGCGATCGACAACACCTGCGCCAGTCCGCTCTACCAGCAGCCGGCGAAATACGGGATCGACATCGTCATCCACACCCTGACCAAGTACATCAACGGCCACAGCGATGTCGTAGGCGGCGCGGTCTGCGCGTCACGCGAGATCATCGGCAAGCTCTTCATCGACGAGTACATGACCCTCGGCGGGATCATCTCGCCCCACGACGCCACCCTCGTGATCCGCGGCCTGCGCACCCTGCCGATACGTATGCAGCACATCAGCGACACCACCGCGAAGATCGTGGCCGCGCTGAAGGGCCACCCGCGCATTCGGCAGCTCCTCTACCCTTTCGACCCCGACTTCCCCCAATACGACCTCGCCAGCCGGCAGATGACCGGCTGCGGCGGGCTCTTCACCCTCGACTTCAATGTCAGCGACATCGACGAGATGCTGGCCATTGTGAGCCGCATCAAACGCTGGAAGATCGCCGTCTCCTGGGGCGGCCACGAATCCCTTATGCTCCCGATGGCCGCGCTGTACAACCTGCCGGGGCGGGATAATCCGCATACGCCGTGGCACTATGTGAGGTTTTATGTGGGGCTGGAGGAGGCGGACTACTTGCTGGAGGATCTCCTGCAAGCGCTTCACGCGTAGACCCAGGGATGGGGGTATAACGGCCGGGCTTGCCCCGGCCGTGCCTGATCCGCGGGGGCAAGCCCCGCAGCTATATCCCGGCCGCATGATGGGTTCCATACCGCGGGGGCAAGCCCCGCTGCTATATCCCCCTGCCGAACAATAAAATCATCCACCCCTCTCCCGTCCCGCCGGGAGAGGCTCCCCTTCATTCGTAATTCGCAATTATTACTCCTTTCCCCACGTCCGCAAGGTCTCAAGGGGACCTTCATTGAGTTCCAGGTATTGGGTCTTTCCCGGGAAGTTGGCCGCCCAAAAGGTGGTGTTCTTTTCATAAAACGCGTGGGCCATGTCGGCCGTGCGGCGGCGTCCGATAAGGGGTTCCACCCTGTCGAGCATGGGTACCAGCAGCTTCAAATTGATATTGAAGTCGATGGCGGCGGCTTCGTCGAGGTAAAAGGCAATGAGCTCGGGGCTGGCCGTTTGGGCGAAGCTGTCGGGTTCAATACTCATGAAGAAGATAGCCTGGTTGACCAGGTCGCGATTGCTGTTGCCGGCGATGGTCGAGCGATAGAAGGAATCCAACGGCCGCCAGGAGTCATTCATCACCCAAATATGCTCGAGGGAATCCAGCCAGCCGTTGTATCGGGTGTCCGGCTCGGCTTCGCGGACATCTTTTCGTCCCGTGAGGTCGGGATCAGGCGTTGAGCACGACATCAAGCCCGCAAGAACCAGGCATCCCAAGAGAAGTATGCGAAGCGAAATTCGGTGGTTCATGAGGTCAGGTTTAATGTGGTCAAGGAATCCCGGCTTGCCTGCTCCGCTGCATGATGCGGCAATAACCCGCGCACATGTGGAATGAATATAAGGCATTTCCCGGTCATGGGTCTTGTTCCGCGGGGGCAAACCCCGCTGCTATACCCCTGCCGCATGATGGGTTCCATTCCGCGGGGGCAAGCCCCGCTGCTATATCCCCTGCCGAATAACGGATTCTACACTGCGGGGGCAAGCCCCGCAGTTATGCCTCCTGCCGGCGACGAGGCGTCACCGGCCCTTGAATTGCCCCATCATCCGCTGCATATTGTCTCCCTTGGAGAGCATGTGCATCATCTTGCGCATCTGGTCGAATTGCTTGACGAAGGCGT
>CAYMLN010000250.1:0-4733 GCA_964391045.1 uncultured Saprospiraceae bacterium | reverse complement strand
CTGCCGATCCTGCGGAAGTTCCAGAACGATGTGAAGAACTCCGAGGCGACCGTCCTTAACTACCTGGCCACGAAGGTCGGTACGACGACGGACGTGGTCCTCGATAAGTTCACCGTCGTATCCGCCGCCAAGAAATCCTATGTGATCAAGGGCGAGACCTACGAGGCCGATATCTTCCTCAGCGCATTTGCCGGCTCCGATAGCCGCACGGGTGTTTCGATCTCCGTTGACGGCCGTTCGCTGCCTGTCGATGCGGAAGGGATCGCCAAGTACACGTCATCTGCCAGTGCCGTTGGCCTCAAGAAGTACAACGCCGCGATCACGCTGACCAACCCGGTGACGGGCGAGTCGCAGACTTTCAAGAAGGAATTCGAGTTCGAAGTCGGCGAGCGTTCGGTATCCGTATCCGCCAGCAAGATGAACGTGTTCTACATGGGGGTTGAAAACCCGGTGACGGTGTCCGCCGCCGGCGTACCGTCCAACCAGGTCCAGGTGAGCATGTCCGGCGCTGGCAATGGCTCGATCTCCCGCAACAGCGACGGCACGTTCACCGTAAAGGTGTCCGGTCCGCCGACCAAGCTGGGCGAGTTTGCTTACGTCAACGTCTCCGCACCCGGCATGACCGAGCGTCGCGAGTTCCGCGTCAAGCGGATCCCGGACCCGGTCGCCAAGCTCAGCTCTGCACTCGGCGGCGTGATGAACTCCGGCGAATTCAAGGCGCAGCGCGGTCTTGTGGCCGTACTCGAAGGCTTTGACTTCGACGCCCGTTGCGAGATCCTCGGCTTCCAGGTCGTGCGCGTTCCGCGCCGCCAGGATCCGCAGGTTGAAGCCAACAAGGGCGGCAGCTACGGGGCCCAGGCCAAAGGCC
Source organism: uncultured Saprospiraceae bacterium (assembly GCA_964391045.1). Classification (GTDB taxonomy): domain Bacteria; phylum Bacteroidota; class Bacteroidia; order Chitinophagales; family Saprospiraceae; genus Opimibacter. The sequence goes on along the minus strand of CAYMLN010000250.1, from coordinate 3,865 downwards.
TTATCGACCAGGCCAAGGCCGGCGACACCTACTACTTTGAAAACGTGAAGGCGAAGTGCCCCGGGGATGCGTCCGGCCGGGACATCAACCAGCTTGTGTTTAAAATCAATTAATGACTGCCATGCGATCTTTTCTGGCTTTTTTGATTGGCGTCCTAGCGCTGGGTTTCACGACCCGGATCGGCGCCCAGGCGGAGACGACGATCATCACCGAATCGAGTGATCCCGTTGAGGACACGTATCTCGATGACGTGGTGCGCCGCACGATGATCTATGAGAATCGTGTGCTCCCGTACGAGCCCCTGCGCGAAGCGGACATTCCCTGGGAAAAGCGCGTCTGGCGCGTGATCGATGTCCGGGAGAAACTGAATCTTCCGTTCATCTACCCGCCCCAGCCGTTCTTCACGATCCTGGCCGAAGCCGCTAAGTCAGGCGAGATCAAGGTCTTCAAGGACGAGACGTTCCGCGAGATGATGGCGCCGGAAGAGGTGATGTCCAAACTGGTCGTCACCGATACCAGTCTCGTCTTCAACCCGGATACGTATGAGGATGAGGTGGTCATCACCAACAGCCCGATCAACCCGGAAGACATCCAGAAGTACAGGGTCAAGGAGATGTGGTTCTTCGATGAAGAAGCGTCCCGCATGGGCGTCCGCATCCTCGGCATCGCGCCGATCAAGGACTACATCGACGAGAGCACCGGGGAGTTCAAGTATGCCATCCCGATGTTCTGGGTCTATTACCCGGAAGCGCGCGAGGCTCTCTCCCGCTACTATGTCTTCAACGAGGCCAACGATGCCGCACCGTCGACATGGTACGACCTGTTCGAGCGCCGCCAGTTCTCCAGCTACATCTACAAGGCGAGCAACGTGCTCGACCTTCGCCTGGAGGACTACTATTCCGGCGTTGACCAGGGCATCGACCGGTTGATGGAGTCCAACGCGATCAAGATGGAACTCTTCAACTGGGAGCATGACCTGTGGTCCTATTGATGCCTACATGCTAAGAGATGAATTTTTCGGAGCCCCTGCCGTCGGCAGGGGCTCTTTCTTTTTCCGGAATGCCCACCACTCGACGGCCATAACCAGCAACAGTACGATGTATTCCAGCGCGATCCATCCGTAGTGTTCACGGAATCCGCCATCGTCATAATGCGAATAGCTCAGCACGACGAGATAACTCCACGCGAGGGGATAGCGAAGCCCGGCAAGCAAGCCGACAGCGAGGAGCGTCGTCAGGTACCAGGGATGGATCGTTGTCCCCATCATGAAGTAAAGGGTCAACGCGAAGGTCATCGCGGTCATCCAGGTCAGACGCTGACCGAAGCGATACCAAATCCAGATCAGGCAGAGGCCCGCCAGGGTCAGGAGGCCCATCGCCGGTCCGATCCGGTGGATCGCGTTGTACCCGGTCACCTGGTAGCCCACCCATCGCACGAGATAGTAGGGACCCGCGTTGAACTCGAACTTTTGGAACCATAGCCCGACGCTTACCATCCAATTCAGGGACCCACCGAAGGCGATCCAGAATCCGGCCACCGTGATGCCCGTCACGGCCAACATGCCGGGGATCAACCGCCGGCCATCCATGGTGTTTGGCAGGAAGGGCGCGAGGATGAGCGTGACCATCTTGCTGAGCACGGAGCCGGCCATGGCGAGGATCGCATATCCCCGACGTCCCTTCAATCCTGCCATGCATGCAGCCAGCAGGCCGAGCAACATCACGCCTTCGAAGTGGAGGTTGCCCGACAGCTCCATGATCACCAGCGGGCTCAGGGCGTACCAAAGGACCTCCCGACGATCGCGGCCGAGCTTCGGTAAGAGCCGCATCAGGAGAAGGCACACGCCGGCATCCGCAGCGAGGATTACCGACTTCATGAACAGGACCTGGCCGGCGAGGTTCGTTCCGGCAATGGCATAGCCGGCCCAGTAGACGGCCTGGGCGATCGGCGGATATACGGAGTGGTAGGCCGTATGATTGAGTTGCGCGAACAATGCCGGATCCGCCTTGAATGCAGTGGCTCCGGCCATGATCTCCTCCGGTGTGAAGGTCATCGGGTTGATGCCATGATCGCTGAGCATGCCATCCCAGATGAACCGGTAGAAATCATCCGACCATAGCGGCATGAAGAACAGGCCGGCCAGCCGTACGACCAGGGCCAGGCCAAGCCCGACATGTAGCGGCACAGGTCGCGGGACGCGGAGCAGCAGAAGGTACAAGCCAAATGCGAGCGAGTACCCCGCCATGAGGACGTCAAACGATGTGCGCGGCACCGAGAACAACCAGACCATAGCCACCGCCCAGCCTGTTGCGGTCAGCCACTGGACGCGCGTCACCGGTTGGGCAGGTCCTTAACGGAGTAAAAGAAGATCGTGCCGAACCCGACGGCCAGCAGGATATGGTAGGGAAGGAAGCCCACCGTGCCAAGCCGTACGCTGGTCAGGATCGCGAGGATGAAATACACGGTAAGCAGGCCTTCTATCATCGTCGTGGCGGAGAGTTTGGCCGTCGATCGGGTCCGCACGACGGACTTGCCGCCTGCGGCGCTGAGGTTGAACTTGGGGGTGCGGACAAACGGACTCGCCTTGCCCCGGAACCCTTCGATGACCGCAATGCTGTTGTGCAGCGACATGCCCATCGACATGGCGAGGAAAAACGGGAAGCGGAAGGCGAATTGAAGGAGGCTCCGGCCCGCCGACCAATGCCGCCAGGATGTTTCCCGGTTGCCCACGTACGAAACGACACCGGCAATGATCAGGCTGACGGCGAAGATCGCATACCAGTCCAGGTTGATCCGTAGCAAGCCGATGAGGACCATCGCGGGAAAACTGAGGAGTGCAAGGATGAGGCCCACCAGGAAAACTGAACTGGCCAACAGGTGAGATAAGGCGAATACCTTCACCTGTAGCGGAAGGTTGGCCTTGAGGATCGTCGGCGCGAGCTTGCGCGCGTTTTCCGCGCCGCCTTTCATCCAGCGGAATTGCTGGGACTTCAAGGCATAGATCTCTGCCGGAAGCTCGGCCGGCGCTGTGATCTCCTGGCGGTAGGCCACTTTCCAGCCCTTGAGTTGCGCCCGGTACGAGAGGTCGAGGTCTTCGGCCAGCGTGTCGGCTTCCCAGCCGCCCGCATCATCGATGGTCTGCCGTCGCCAGACGCCGGCCGTGCCGTTAAACTGCAAGAAGTAATGCCCGGACTGCCGCCCGGTCTGCTCAATGGTGAAGTGGACGTTCAACTGAAAGGCCTGCAAGCGGGTCAGCCACGAATACGATTCATTGATGTGGGACCAGCGTGTCTGTACGATCCCGACGGATGGATCCTTGAAATATGGAAGCGTGCGGAGCAGGAAATCCGGGGATGGCAGGAAGTCGGCGTCGAAGATGGCGATGAATTCCCCTTTTGCCTCCGGCATGCCGTCCCGCAGCGCCCCGGCCTTGTAGCCCTGGCGATTTTCCCGGTGAAGGTGCGTGATGTCGTAGCCCTGCGCCCGGTATTCCGCCACGCGCCGGGCAATCATCGCCCGCGTTTCGTCCGTGCTGTCGTCCAGGACCTGGAAGTCGACCCGATCGCGCGGATAATCCAGTCGAACGATATTATCGATGAGCCGTTCGGCGACCTCCATCTCGTTGAAGACGGGCAACTGGACGGTGACGCGCGGCCACGTGTCCATCCGGGTGCGATCCAGGACCTCCTCTTGTGCGCCTTTCTTCTGCCAGCGGCGATATTTCATGAGCAGGACGAGTTGCACGAGGCTGAAGAGCAGGATGAGCACGAGTGCGACCGTGTAGAGGATGACGATGATGTAGGCCAGGATCGTGAGCCCCATGGTCAGGCGTGTTGAAGGATGGTGCGAATGATCTTGTAACCCG
>CAYMLN010000249.1:995-4734 GCA_964391045.1 uncultured Saprospiraceae bacterium | reverse complement strand
CGGCATGCAAAATGTCGCCCTTGGCGGCCTTTCCATGGAGAATAACACGACCGGGTCATTTAATACCGCGATTGGCGACCAGGCACTTCGCTCAAACCTTGTCGGATCCGCTAATGTGGCGATCGGCTTTTCCGCAATGATGAACGCTACAGGCGATGCCAATACCGCCGTGGGCGTAAACGCGCTCTTCCAGAATACCTCCGGCTCCACCAATACGGCCGTCGGCCATCAGGCCATGGAATTCAATACGACAGGTCAACTAAACACCGGTATCGGGGCAAATGCATTACGGGACCTGACCACAGGATCCGGGAATACCGCCATGGGGGTCCTCGCCCTCGACAACATGACGACCGGTTCCTTCAACACGGCCGTTGGCGTGGGGAGCCTCGGCGCAGCCACGACGACCAGCGGTCTGTCTGCACTGGGCTATTCCGCCTTGTTGCTCAACACAACAGGTGCGCGGAACACCGCAATTGGCTTTCGCGGCCTCGAGAGCAACACAACGGGAAACGGAAATACGGCACTGGGACACCTTGCCTTGCGAAGCAACACGACAGCGTCGGACAATATCGCCGTCGGAGACAGCGCGCTTTATCTCAATACGACAGGCCAGGCTAACCTCGGGATCGGGAACTCCGCCCTGCGGGCAAATGCGACAGGACAACATAATGTCGCACTCGGTACGGACGCCATGCGGCTCAATCAGTCAGGCACGTTCAATGTCGCCGTTGGCGATGCCGCGCTTTATCATTCAACAGGAGATGGCAATACCGCCGTGGGTGCACGCGCACTCTACCAAAATACCAGCGGCTCCACCAACACGGCCGTCGGCCACCAAGCCCTGGAATCCACGACAGCAGGTAACCAAAACACCGGTGTCGGGACGAATGCATTGCGGGACCTAACCACAGGATCCGGGAATAGCGCAATGGGGGTACTCGCCCTGAACAACATGACGACCGGTTCCTTCAACACGGCCGTTGGCGTGGGGAGCCTTGGCGCAGCCACGACGACTAGCGGTCTATCTGCACTGGGCTATTCCGCCCTGTTGCTCAACACTACAGGTGCACGGAACACCGCCATCGGCTTTGGCGGCCTCCAGTACAATACAACTGGAAACGGAAATACCGCCCTGGGCCACACCGCCCTGCTAGCCAATACGACCGCCTCGAACAATATCGCCGTCGGCGACAGCGCACTTTATTCCAACTCGACCGGACAGTCCAACCTCGGCATCGGAAACGCCGCCCTGAAAGCCAACGTGACTGGACAGAAAAACGTCGCAGTCGGGAATGATGCCTTGCGGCTCACCCAGGGAGGCTCGTACAATGTTGCGGTCGGCCTGGCCGCCATGGTAGAAAACCTGAACGGCGACTACAATACGGCCATCGGCAATAATGCCTTGCGGGAAAGTTCAGTCGGGGATAAAAACACGGCCGCTGGTAACGGGGCGCTCCACTTTACCAACGGTTCCGATAATGCGGCGCTGGGTTATGGGGCGGGAGCCAATGATAGCGGTTCGTCCGACCGCAATACCTACGTGGGCTGCCTCGCCGGTTCGTTCATCGGCAACTATCCCATGAAAAGCGACAATGTCATGGTCGGATACTTGGCCGGTTCGTACAGCACGGGCAGCGGCAATGTGTTCCTCGGCCGCGAGGCCGGGACCGGGGTAACGGCATCGAACAAATTGTATATCGAGAACTCCTCGGCCGCCGTGCCGCTCATATACGGCGATTTCGACACGGAACGCGTGGGCATCGGCATGAACACGCCGGACGATGCCCTCTCCGTCCGGGCCACGCCGTCCGACCATGCCTTCCGCGTCCAGGTCGGAACGGCTACGAAAATGCGGATCTTCAACAACGGCAGCATATCCCTCGGCACCAACAATGCGGCCGTCTCCGCCGATGATGTCTATGTCCATAACCAGCTCGGCCTCGGCGTATCCTCACCCGTCTATCGGCTCGAGCTGCCCAACAGCACGGCCAACGCCGAGGGCCGTGCCCTGGCCAATGCCTGGAACACCTACTCCGACAAGCGCGTGAAGCGCGAGGTCCGGGAGAGCCCATACGGACTGGAGACGGTCATGCAGCTTAGACCGGTCACCTACCGGCACCATACCTCCGCATTCGAGGCCGGACAACTGGTCATTCACCCGGGTGCCAAGCAAGAGATCGGATTCATCGCCCAGGAGGTCGCCGCGATCCTGCCCGAAGCCGTAAGCGCACCTGCAGATGAATCCGCCGCCCTGTGGTCGATGGATTACACGCGGATCATTCCTGTGCTGGTGACCGCCCTGCAAGAGCAACAGGCGCAGATCGAATCGCTTTTGCGTCGGATCGACGACCTGGAAGCAAATGGACCGTCCGCAGCCTCATCGGAAAAGTGACGCGACGAGGTATGTCCACGCTGTAACTGTGCGGTGCCTTGCCGGCGCCTACTCCCATTCGCGCAGCGTTCACGGAATCGAATCGTTTGAATAGCTTTATCCACATGCCCCTGCAGCGACCCACGACATGTCCATTCGTGTCCTGATCGTCGAGGACGACCCGGTGATCGCGGCCGATCTCGAATTCCTGGTGACCAATGACGATTACCAGGTGGCCGGCATCGCGTATGACTCGACGCGCGCCCTGGACTTGCTGCACCGGTTCAGGCCCGACATCGTCCTCCTCGACATCGCCATCCGGGGCGACAAGGACGGGATCGCACTGGCCGGCATCATCAAGGACAAGTACCGCATCCCGTTTATCTACATCACTGCCTTCGCGGACAAGGAGACCCTCGACCGGGCCAAATCCACCTTGCCCTACGGCTATATCGTCAAGCCGTTCAAGGAACGGGATGTGATCTCGGCGATCGAGATGGCTGTCTACCGACATGCCGTGTCGTTCAACACGGACCTGCCTGATGCCGCCTGGCTCACTACAAGCTTCAACCTCACGCCTGGCGAGATCCAGGTGTTGGCTGGCATCTGGGCGGGGCAGACCAACCAACACATCAGTGAGGCCCTCGGCATTTCACTCAATACGGTCAAGACGCACCTCAAGAACATTTTCGTAAAACTTGACGTCCGGACCCGGACGGAAGCGCTGGTGTTGTTGCGCAACCGTTGATGTCCAAGGCCCCTCGGCCCGTGTCCTTCGCCCCCAATCTTAGTCTTTTTTTAACCCTGTCCGGCCGTGCGGCGACATACTGATGTCCAGTACCTTAGACGTTAAAGGGCCAAACCGACGAACGGGCCAGCACCCCGTGTTGCGGGTCGGTGCTCCGCCCGTCACCTTGACGAATCGAACGACCCATGATGGACAAGCTGTTTGCGCTGTTCGCCGGGACAGCCCTGCTCGGGTTGACCACGGCACCGGTCCAGGCGCAAGATGTGCTGTGGGGAAAGCGCAACGGCATCCGGGCCGGATACCAGCTCGCGCAGGTCTACGCCGGGGACGACCAGGTCGATGGTGACCTTGACGCCTTTTATGTAGGCTATGCGCGGGGGATTACCATAGGGGCTGGCATCCTTTCCCTGAACACCGGCGTTGAATACCAGCAGAACGGCCATCGCGCGGATGCGGGCAACCTTCGCCGCATCCAATACCTCGGCATTCCCGTCGGCCTCCGGGTCAAGCTGGGACCTGTATTCGCGCAGGCCGGCCTCAACGGCCTCGTCCGGATCGCCGAAACATACATGGTAAATGGCACCGATGTCCTCGATGACGACAACGCGTCCGATTTC
>CAYMLN010000249.1:0-985 GCA_964391045.1 uncultured Saprospiraceae bacterium | reverse complement strand
TCGACGCCGTCGCGCATGTCGGGGCCGGCTTCCGCATCCTGGCCGTCTCGCTCGAGGCCCGTTACCACAGCGGCCTGACCACAGGCGCCAACGGCAACCGGAACCGCTATTGGCAGTTCGGGGCCGGATTGGCCTTCTGATCCATAACCAAACCGTCAACTCCACGAACAACGCACCTCATCCCATCACCCAAAGAAAAACACCTCACCCATGCGACTCTTCATCTTGCTTGCTTTTTGCCTGACGACCGCGATCGCAACGGCCCAGGTCGAGAAGGACACATCGCTGTACCGCGTCGAGACTGTTGACGGGAATACCTACATCGGGCACATCCTCGCCCAGGACAGCGAGTCGATCGAATTCGAAACGGAAACGCTCGGCACTATTCGCATCAAACGCACCGATGTCGCTGCGCTCGAGCGGATACGGAAAGACCAGGTCAAGGACGGACAATTTTGGTTTAACAACCCGCAGTCAACTCGGTATTTCTGGCAAAACAACGGCTACGGTGTCCGAAAGGGCGAAGGATATTACCAGAACGTATGGGTCTTCTTCAACCAGTTTGTGTACGGCGTTACGGACAACCTCTCCGTCGGCGCGGGCATTATCCCGCTGTTCCTGTTTGCCGGCGCCCCGACGCCTGTCTGGGGCAACGCGAAGCTGGCGATTCCGGTGGCCAGGGATAAATTCAATCTTGGCGTCGGGGCGCTTGGCGGTGTAGTCATCGGCGCTGAGGAGGCCGGCGGATTTTTCTTTGTCAGCGGCACAGGCACGGTAGGCACGCGCGACCGCAACCTGAGCCTTGGTTTGGGGTATGGGATTGCCGGCGGGGAGTTCGTGGATCTGCCCGTGATCAGCCTGAGCGGCATGTGGCGCACCGGACCGCGTGGTTATCTGCTGACAGAAAATTATCTGCTGAGTACAGAGGAGGACGCCCTGTTTATGTTTTCCTTCGGCGGGCGGCGCATGATCAAGAATGCCGGAC
>CAYMLN010000248.1:0-4735 GCA_964391045.1 uncultured Saprospiraceae bacterium | reverse complement strand
GATCGAGAGCCCCAACGGCAACGCCCGCATCGAGGCGAAGACGGTCGGCCCCAACGCCGATCAGGTCTTCTGATGTCGCGCCCGTATTCCATACGTAGGTCGGCGTCTCCGGGCAATTCTCCAGCACAACCAGGTTGACTTGGCCGTCCGTGTCGCGGGGACAACTCGGGGACACGGCATTAATGGTGTAGGACAAGTCGCAACCCACACAGGACTGCTTGATCTCTCCGCGGCCATTGAGGATGGTGTAATCCAACTCATCCACCGTGGTGGAGGCGGCCTCGATGCGCAGGGGATTATCCGTAAACGTGATCGGCGATGATGTGCCGGCCGCGCCCACGGCATCCAGGCAAAGCCTGAAGATCGTCGAGAAGTCGGGCCTTGTGACCCCTTCCAGGGTGAGATCGATCCAGGACATGGACAATTGGCCCTCTGCGACCCCGGGATTGCCGGGCACGCCGAAAGCGGTGGCATCCAGCCCCGGCAGGCCGAAGGCTTCCACGCGATTGAACTCGAAGACCGCGGGATTCCAGTTGATACTCAGCCCGGCCGCGATGATGTCATCGAAATCATGGACCTGGATGTCTACGCAAAGTTCCTGGCCCGGCATCGTGCAAGCCGTGTCCGGCTCGATGATGAAGGCGAAGCCCTCCAGCGCGCATTGCGCGGTGATGGACGCCGGCGTGATCGAAACCTCATGCGGGTTATTATCAATATCCGTTAGCATGGGCGGCGGGTTGTTGCCGAACGTGACCTGGCTGGACTGTCCGCCTGCGCCGATCACGTTGAAACAGATGTCGAACAACGTGGTGCCGTCGGGAAGGCTTTCATTCTCGACGTTATTGTTGATCCAGAGCACGCGCAGCAATCCCGGCGAGACCAGGTTGGTGTGGCCGTCCCCGAACGCAAGCAGGGGCGCGAAATTGGTAAACTCGACAAACTCCAGGACGGCCGGGTTGTACGTCAGGGAAAACTCCATGGTGCCGACATCAACGAAATTCTCGACCGTGAACCGCACACAGGCCTGGCCGCCGCAGGGGCCGTTGACCGCATTGCCGAGGAACTGGATACTCTCGGAACAGCCGACACCCGGCACGGAGATCACGCCGTTGTCCGCGACGAGGCCAACCTCGACTTCGTCGCCATTGGCCACGACAATCTCTACCGGGGTACCGGTAATGGCCACCGGCGAGTTATCACACGGACTGCCGATCACTTCAAATTCGATGGTGAAGAAAATCGATCCGTCGGGGATGGTGATGGGGTTGACCCCGCTCTCGATCCAGGCAAGGCCGATCTGGCCCGCGTTGACGTATTCGGGCGAGGTGTTAAAGACAGATGAATTCAGTCCGGGCACGCCGCTGTTGAGGTTCTTCAACGACCGGAACGCCAGGACCGAAGGATCCCAGTTGACCGAGAATTGAACGGCAATAAGGTCGGTGAAATCATCGACCGAGATGTTGACGTCGATGATCTGGCCCGGCCCGGCTTCCTGATCGGCGATCGTGAAGATGGGTTGCTGCGCCGATGCGCTTCCCGCCCAGAGCAGGACCAAGAGCATGCCGATGATGGTGTTTCGCATTCCTGATGTCTTTAGAAGGGTGTAATCCTAAGCTAAGGCAAATCAACCGCAAATATAGTAAATAATACTGCCATACCTTAACCCCTGAAGTTCAGGAGTTGTCCGGCGGTCAACGGACCGACCCCGATACTTCGCAGGCTTAAAAAGAGGGAGAAGCTGGCTTAAGCGGGTCAAAGGTAAGGTGCGCACCCGGAATTTCACACACTTTCACCCTTCCCTGACTTACTGCCGACAACCGCAGGGACAGGCATCATCCGAAAAATAAAAGAGGGTACCCTGTCCGGATACCCCCTTTAACTTCTACCGACGGCAGATTATTGCCGGACAAACTTGCCGGACAATTCGCCCATGGCGGATTTCACTTTGTAATAATAGACACCGGGCGCGCCGACCATCTCGGGCGAGATCACGACCTGCGCCTCGGAAAGGGTCGTCTCATACTGGCGGGCGAACAATTCGACGCCGCGCATGTCGTAGATGGACAGCCCGAAGCGGCCTCCGCCCGGAAGGACGACGCGAAGCACCGCGTAGTCATTGAACGGATTGGGCGTCAGCATCACCTCGATGCCTTCGGCGACAGGGCCCGATCCCTGTATCGGTGTGAACTCGATCTTCTCATTCCTGAACCCTTCCGCGTAGACCTCAGGGTACAGGCTGTCTTCGTCATCCGTCAGCAGGGCTGACAGGGTGTTGCCCGAGGGGAGATTGCCCAGGGTGAAGAGCACATCGCCTTCCCGGACTGCAACAGGGGTCTGGCTTCCCCAACTGATCCGGGTGAGGCCGTCCCGATCCACGGCGACATCACCTGCCTCGATCGGCAGGGCGGCACCGAAGACATGGATGTCCGCGCCGGCCAGCGAGAACTGCAGGCCATACACATCGGCATCCCGCGATGCCACGACTTCGATCTCGCCGCTGGCCAGTTCGCGCGTGTACAACGTCATGGTCGACGTCGTCCGCGGCGCGAGCATCCAGGCCGTGTTGGTCATATCCCCGTTGACGTCGCCCATCTTGAGCGCCTTGAAGGATACCGCTGCGGGGAAGGTCCCGTTATGGTCCACTTCCACGCCATTGTGGCAGTAGGCGTTGAACAGGTCATCCGGCGTTTGCGGGTCGCAGGGGTTTCCGAAGAACGCCCAGGCCAGGTTGCCCTTGTAGGCGGTATTCTTGTACGCGCCCAGCAACGCATTGCGCAGCAGGAGCAGGTCGTTGGCCCCGACACGGCCATTGCCGTCGAGGTCGGCTGCGTAGAGCTTATACGGCTCCGTGATCTTCTCGACACCGCTGATATGGCGCTGCAGGGTGATCAGGTCGAGCGTGGAGATGCCCTCCAGTTTCTTGCCAGGGCGGGACAGCTTGACCATGCGATCGTACTCCGTTGTGCCGAAGCCCAGGGTAAACTGTCCGCTGGCATTCGAGACGCCAGAGACGGGATCCTGCTCGTAGGTCTGGTCGGGCATGATGCGGAAGAGCGAAGCCGAGGCCTGCGGGAGGGCCAGGCCGCTGAATGTCGTCACCGTCCCGGTGATGGGATGCATGCCGGCGCAGGCACCTTCGTTGTCGTCGATCTTGATGAAGGTCGTGCAGTAATCCTTGTTGCCATACTCGTCATGCACCCATATCTGCACCGGTACGGTGCCGAGGTCATCGCAGGTAAACGTCCGCGAGGCCTCCCACGGATTCGCGGAGAACGAATACTTCAGCTTGTAGGGCGGTGTACAGTTGTCGTAGCTGCTGGCATTGAAGTCCTTGGCCCAGATGGTCACCATGCCGCCGATGGGCATCACCACGGTGGAAAGGCCGTAATAGCAGACGGGGGTGGGCGCCTTGCGATCGACGACATGTACCTTGTAACTGCAGGTCTTATAGTTGCCGCACTCGTCGGAGACATTCCACAGGATGCGGTGCCAACCCAGCGGGATGACGCGGTCTACCGTGGGCTGGCCCGTGCCGGCGCCCATGAGGTCGTAGGTCCCGTCCATCCACAGGTCAAGCTTGTAGTCCCACTTCAATTGCTCGACCGGGGTACAATCGTCGTGGATGGGCGGCTGCTCGAAGTATCGTCCCTTGCAGTCCGGCTCATAGCCGGGCACCTCGATGTCGACGCATCCGTTGACGAAGACAGGTGCGACCTCGTTTTTCAGCTTGATGACTTGCGTATGTTTCCATATTCCCGGGCTCCAGGGATTGTTCGGTTCGTACTTGCACCAGTCGATCACCGTCCATTCGCGGAGGATCTTATAGCAGACGCCGTCCGTAAAGGTGAAGACGAGATCCTCGTGGGCGTACCCGATGAGATTGCAGGAATTGCCATACCCGGCGCCGTGAATCTTGGGCTTGTCGTACGGATAGGACAAGTCTTCCGGATCGACATCGTCGACGCCGTAGACGCATCCGTCGGCCATGTAATCATCCGGCCAGTCGATGCTGTGGTAGGAATTGGAGAAGTCCTTGACCGTGATGGTCTGGTAGCACCACTCGGACCAGCCGCCGGCCTCTACGAAGAATTTCCGCTTGATCACGCCGACACCGCATGCATTGCGGTAGTCGATGACTTCGGCGATGGTCACCCATACGTTGCCGCCGCCGCATACGCCGCTGCCGGCGAAACCGTCAAGTCCCCAGTTCTTCGGCTGCGGGACGGACGTGTTGCCGGGGTCGTTGATGATGATCGGCAGGCGGGGCGCCCCCATGGAGGCGATCGTCCCGAAGGTCCGGTTGTTCGGATTGTACAGCGCGTCAGGACCGAACCAGAAGCTGCAGCTCACCGTGATGTTGGGCGGGCAGAGAAAATCCGGCGAGGTGTTGTCCTGGACGGTCACTTCCGCCATGCATTCGTTGTAGTTGCCATGGGCATCCACCACGCGCATGACGACCCAGATGGTCTGGCCGACGTCCTCGCAGCAGAATTCCACATACGGGCGAAATTGCGTGTCATCCGCCACGCCGGGCGGGCACCAGCCGGGCGACATCCGGCGCACTTTGTATTCGACGATCTCGCAATTGTCGTAGCTGCCGTCATCGATGTCCGTCGCGAACAACTTGGCCGTGCCGGTATTCGACAGGGCCACGACGGTGTGGTGGTCGCAGATCGCTACCGGGGCGACATAGTCATGGTAGCAGCCTGCTTCAGCGCGGGAAGCCGAAGCCCCC
>CAYMLN010000247.1:0-4737 GCA_964391045.1 uncultured Saprospiraceae bacterium | reverse complement strand
CAAGAAGGGGTGAGCCATCCATCGCCGCCAATGCCCGCTGCGGGCAATCGCAGATGATTCGAGGAAAGCCTGACCGTGATTTTCCGTGTTCAATGTTCCGCCGGTTGCAGGTCGATCCCGAGGCAAAGGACTGTCGCCGCGTCCTGGTCGTTATAGGGTTCGATCGGGGTGAAGCCAAGGCCCAGGTAAAGCGGTATCGCGGCCTTCATGGCAAACGAAGTGTCGAGCACTATTTGTTGGAAACCGATCTCGCGGGCCTTGGCCAGGATCGCTTCGGCCAGGGCGCGACCGATGCCCCGTCCACGGTAGGCGGGATCCACGTACAAGCGTTTCATCTCGGCCATGTCAAGTGACAACATGCGAAGGGCCACACAGCCCATGACGGTGCCGTCAGCCTCGTCTACAGCAACCAACTTCACTTTCCCGGGCTTGCTGTAGAGGGTCTCGATGTCCCGCAACTCCTCCTCGAAGGACGTGAAGCACGGATCGTCGTTGAATTCCTGCCGGTAGGCTATCAGCATGCGCTTGACGTGTGACCACTCTTCGGGCGTGCCGGGCGGGCGAATGACATATCCGGACATGGCTCGTTGTCGATGCTTACGCCGGAAAGGTAAGCGGTCTGGCGGGAATGGAGGGGGCACAATCTGCCTTGCCTCCGGTCATCGCATCAACAGCGCGTTGGCCTCGGCGATGGCCGCGTTACGCGCCTTCAGCTGCTTGCCCCCAGCGATCCAGAGGGGGATGGATGCAACGCCACAGGAGATCCCCGACATAAAGAGAATCGGTCCTGTCGATAAGCTGTAACCCAGTCCGTCAAGCCCGTCATCCGGGGCCAAAACAACAGTGATGGTCATCAGGACAACACCGAGTCCTGTGAGTATACCCGCAGCGGTCTGTTTCTGCTGTGCCTTGTGATTATGATTCAAGACGGCCCAGAGCTTCGCGTTCACGAGGGCATCATCGAAGGCGTAGTGTTGAACTGGAAGCCCTTGCGTGACGAAGTAGTTCTTGAGCTGGACAAGCTGTTTCACTTGCATGAGGCTGTCCTGTCCGATACACGGCGTCAGTGTCGATGCGGCCAGCAGGAGTGTGGCGATCACGGTGGGAATTCGATTCATGAGCAATAGAAATTTTGGGGTGAAAGAAGATCTATCCTTGCCTGGGGCATACAGGCTGGGTATCGATTCAGTTGGTAAAGAGGAAATACGCCTTTACGTCCGCAAGCGCTTTGTTCCGTTGCTTGCGGTATTTCACGGAGGATACCCCGAGCGGGATCGCAACCACTGTCGAGGCAAGGCCAAGGGTAAAAAGGAGGGGCTTTCCGAGATCGACGTTAAAGGACAGCGGAACGACACTATTACTCGGCGGCTTCGGCTTGGATTCACCGGTGGATAAGGTCATGAGGCCGATTCCAAGAACCGCCAGCAACCCTGCGCCAACAAGTTTATTCTGTGCCTTTTGGTCATTCCGCGGTATCTCGAGCAGTTGCGCATTAATGGCCGCGTTATCATAGGCGTACCCATCCAGGGAGATTCCCTGTCGGCTGAAATAAGGCTTGTTGAAGCGCAATTGTTGCCGCTGGAGCAGCAGGCTGTCCTGTGCCGCGCAAGGGGCTTGCAGCAGAACGAAGGCCATGAGGCCGGTGAGGAGGATGGAAGATCGGTTCATGGTCCCGGATATTTTGTTTCATGCCATTGATGCTTCGTGGTCCGCCTGTATGCATCCGAAGAAGAGGAGCGGGGTGTGGCTTCATACAGCAAGATTGGTCATTGCTTCAGGACTGGGGAGTACTGATTTATCGCGAATCGCCCGGACCGCTCGACGTCTTCTTCCACGGGGAACGATTAGGGCCTGTCGATCCTCAGATTGCCGTTACTGGACAGCTTATCTTGGAGGAAATTCCCTGCTTATGGCAGATCGCATCTTCCCCAAATCCGCACAGAACACGGTGACCCGGCTCCCAAAGCGCGGCCATTACGACACGGACACGATCTTCGGCATCCTCGACAATCATTTCCTCTGTCACGTCAGCACGGTACATGACGGTCAACCGTATGTGATCCCCACGGCGTACGGGCGTGATGGCGATACGCTCTATCTCCACGGAAGCAGCAAGAGCCGCATGCTGGAGTGGCTTGCCGACGGGCGGCCGCTCTGCCTGGTCGTCACCCTGCTCGACAGCCTCGTGCTCGCGCGGTCCGTCTTCCACTCGTCGATGAATTATCGCTCGGTCGTGATCTATGGGCATGCCCGCAGGGTCGAAGGCGATGAGAAAATGCATGGCCTCCTGCGCATTACCGAGCAGATCATCGCCGGTCGGTGGGCGGAGGCGCGATCGCCAAATGATCTTGAACTGAAAGCCACCGCGGTACTTGCGGTCACCATCGACACCGCTTCGGCCAAGCTGCGCACGGGACCGCCCGCCGATGATCCGGAAGATTATGCGCTGCCCATCTGGGCCGGCGTTCTTCCTGTTCGCCAGGGATATGATGAGCCGGTCCCGGACCCCGCGATGACGCAGTCGCTCCCGCTTCCGCAAAGTGTCGTTCAACAGACAAACCCGGATACCCATGCCGATCGGATTTCCCTTTGAACACAAGCAGAAGCCGCTGTTGCCCCTCCGGGCCTTCATCAGCCGGCAGTTGCGGTTTACCGCCTTTGCGCTGATGCTGATCATGGTCAGCCTGTTCATGGGCATGGCCGGGTATCACGGCATCGCCGGCCTTTCCTGGGTCGATGCATTTTACAACGCATCAATGATCCTGACCGGCATGGGTCCTGTCGACCCGATGCTATCGGTTGGCGCCAAGGTGTTCGCCGGCACGTATGCGTTGTTCAGCGGCGTGGTTTTCTTGTCCACGGCAGCCGTACTCCTTGCCCCGCTGGTCCATCGCCTCCTGCACCGACTCCACATGGAGCCTGAAGACGATGCCGCCGACCCGCCCGCCGACCGGCCGCTTTAGGCCCGTATCGCTATTTTAGGCGCGCAGTTGCTTGTCATGGTTCGATCCCGATGCTTTGTAAGGGCCTTGCCCGTCCTTTTCCTTTTCGGCCTTTTGCCGTCCGCTTCGTTGTTGACCGCCCAGTATCAGTCGGCCCAGCGCGAACTGGCCTATACCCCGCGACGGGACGAGGTGCTGCCCGAATGGGTCACGGCCATGTATGCCCCGGATGCCGATCCCGGCCTTGTTACCCGGCTGTACGAAGCCTATTATCGCGACCATCCGTTCGAAAAGAACCAGCATACGCAATACTACAAGCGCTGGCTCGCGGGCTTCGCCCGTCAGGTCACGCCTGACCGCGAACGCGATGCCGCCTACCTGCGCGCGTATGCGGCGCAGCAGCAGGGCCGCATGCCGGCCAACTGGACGACGCTGGGGCCAATCGACTGGGATCATGCGGCTGCGGGGAGAAGCTATGCACCCGGATCTGCGCATGTATACACCGTCGAGCAGTCCGTTTCGAATCCGGATATACTCTATACCGGCACGGCCAATGCGGGCGTGTGGAAGAGCATCGATCACGGGCTCACATGGAGTCCCCAGACCTCCGGACTGCTGACCGGTTCGGTCACCGCCCTGGAGATCGACCCGACCAACGCAAGCACCGTCTATGCCGAGCTGCTGGGCAATATCCGCAAGACCACCAACGGCGGCAGCACATGGTCGCCGACGGGCGATGCGGCATTCCAGGCGTTGAATTTCTCGACCCGGGATATCCGCTGCAAGCCGGACCAGCCTGCAACGGTTTACGCGGCAACGTCAAATGGCTTGTACAAGAGCACAAACAGCGGCGCCACGTGGAGCAGCGTCCTCGCCGGGAATGTCCTTGAAGTCGAGTTTCATCCGACCCGTCCGGACACGGTATATGCCGTCCGTCTCAACGGCGACAAGACCGAGTTCTACCGGTCGCTCAACAACGGCAGCTCATTTACCCTCCAATCGGCCGGCTGGCCAAATCCGAATACGGGCGCAGGGGAGCACCAGCGCCGCACCGAACTCGCGGTCACGCCGGATGCACCGGACAATGTCTATGCCTTGGCGACCGGTTCGGCCAACGGCGGCAGCGGCCTGTATGGCGTCTATGTCAGTACCAATGCCGGCGCCAACTGGAGCTTCCAGTGTTGCGGTCCGCAGCCCGCCGGTCCGCCCAGCCTTTCAAACCCCAACCTGATGGGATGGGCCGACAACGGGACCGACGACGGAGGCCAGTATTATTACGACCTAGCCTTTGACGTGAGTCCATACAACGCCGACTCGATCTGGGTGTGCGGCGTCAATCTCTGGGTGTCGGGCAACGGCGGCACTTCGTTTACGTGTCCGGCCGCGTGGAGCCATTCTTATAAGCCGAACTACGTTCATGCGGATATTCACGACCTGCACTATTTCGAACACACCGGGGAGATCTGGGTCGCCAATGACGGCGGCATCTTCTATTCAGGCGATCGCGGCGCGAATTTCCACCGCCGCAATGTCGGCATCGCCGGATCGGATTTCTGGGGATTTGGCATGGGCCATTGGTATGGCAACGTCATGCTCGGCGGTGCCTACCACAACGGCACCCTGCTGAAAGAGGAGGACACGTACATCAACGGTTGGATCTGCACCGATGGCGGCGACGGCATGCGCGGTTTCGTCAATCCCGGGCTCGATCGCCAGGCTTACAGCGATTACAACATCAAGCGGTTGAAGAGCAACCGGAATGTTGCCCCGGAGACCCGTGTATTCCAGCACAGAC
>CAYMLN010000246.1:2108-4741 GCA_964391045.1 uncultured Saprospiraceae bacterium | reverse complement strand
GCTATGAATAAAAAACGCGTGTTGGTCACCGGCGCCGGCGGATTCGTCGGCCGCTTCCTCCAGGCGGAGGGATATGGCCGGGGCCATGAGGTGTATGGCAGTTATCGCAACGAGGTCGAGGAGTCTTTCCTGCAGGACAGGACAAAGGGCTTTTTCCTCGAGTTCGGCGAGCGCGAGTCGCTGGTCGACCGGCTGAAGCAATTCGCGGCGGAGACCGGCGGATTCGAATACGTGATCCACTGCGCGGGGGTGACGAGGCCCGACCGCATGGAGGAGTTCTTCAAGGGCAATGTCGAGTTCACGGAGTTCTTCGTGAAGGCGCTTATCGAGACGCAGCCCAATTTTCAGAAATTCATCTTCATCAGCAGCCTGCAGGCGCTCGGACCCGGCGACCCGGTCACCATGGCCCCGATCAACGAGGCCACCGAGCCGAAACCGTTCACGCCCTACGGCATCAGTAAGTACGAGGCGGAAAAGCGGATCATGGCGATCCCCGGCCTCGACTGGCTGATCTTCCGGCCCACATCGGTGTACGGGCCGCGCGACACGAAATTCATCCAGCAAGTCGTCAAGCTCGTCCGGAAGGGCATCGCGGTGCGCGTGGGCCCGCCCGGTCAGCTCGTGAGCTTTGTCTACGTCAAGGATCTCGCCCGCGTGCTTTGGGACGCGGTGGAACTGGATGTGCGCAATGAGATCTTCGTCGTGTCCGACGGCCATGATTACGACCCGTCCGACATCAACCGCCACCTTGCCAAGCACATGAAGGTAAAAACGCGCGAGATCCGCATCCCGCGCAGTGTCCTCATGGGCATCGCCCGCACGCGGCTTGCCATCGCCCAGCTGCGCAAGATGCCGCTCCACCTCAGCCCATACAAGATCATGGAGATCACGTCGCCCAACTGGCGCGTGGACAACACGAAGCTGCGGAACCGCCTGGGCTTCGTGCCGCGGTACTCGCTCGAGGAGGGATTGAAGGAGGCGCTGAAGGAGGATGGGGTGATCTAAAGAGGATGCCGGCGATCCCGTTAGAAGCGGGATCGAAAGAAGGGATTTATCCTGCCCTGCGGGCTACAGCGATTTCAGGGCTTCGCCCTTCAAGCTCCATTTTCACATGCCTTTCACAGACTGGCGATCCATTTTTTAAGTTGAATTTATCTACGCAGAAGGAAGGGCGAAGCCCTGAAATCTCTGTAGACCCCATGGTCGATGAATCATCAAGCGATCCCGCAAGACGGGATCGAAGAGGTCGGGGATGTAACCACCGACCACGGCCAAGTTCTCACGGGGCGTGTGGGTCGATGGTTGACCATCGACCCTGGGTGTCTGAGATCAACCTCAGACACACGGCCATGGCAACAAATAAAAAAGGCTGCCCCCAGGGCAGCCTTTTTCTTATCTATCATCCCGCCGGCGTCAGCCGAGGACAGGGTTGAGGACTTCATCCTTGTATGCACCGGCCTTCAGCTTCTCGCTGACGGCGGAGAAAGCGTTGAGGGTCTGCTCGATGTCGGCATCGGTGTGCACAGCCGTCGGGATCATGCGGAGCAGGATGACGCCTTTCGGGATCACCGGATACATGATCATCGACGTGAAGACGCCGAAGTTCTCGCGCATGTCGTAGACGAGCTGCGTGGCCTCGAAGGGCGACCCGTGCAGGTAGACGGGCGTAACCGGCGTGTTGGTGTTGCCGATGTCGAAGCCGCGCTCCGTCAGGCCGCGCTGGAGCTTGAGGGCCACATCCCAGAGGTTGTCCTTGTACTCAGGATGGTCGATCATGAGTTCGAGGCGCTTGAGGTTGCCCTCGACGATGGGCATGGGCAGGCTCTTCGCGTGGATCTGCGACCGCATCGCGTACTGGAGGTACTGGATGATGTCGGCGTCGCCGGCGAGGAAACCGCCGGTCGAGGCGAACGACTTGGCGAAGGTCGAGAAGTAGACGTCGATGTCGTCCTGGCAGCCCTGCTCGACGCCGGCGCCACGGCCGCCTTCGCCCAGCACGCCGAAGCCGTGGGCGTCATCGACGAAGAAGCGGAAGTTGTATTTCTTCTTGAGGGCCGCGATCTCCTTCAGGATGCCCTGGTCGCCGCGCATGCCGAACACGCCCTCGGTCACCAGGAGGATGCCGCCGCCTTTCTCGTCGGTCCACTTCTTGGCGCGCTCGAGGTTCTGCTCGACGCTTTCGATGTCGTTGTGCTTGTAGGAGAAGCGCTCGCCGATGTGCAGGCGCGTGCCGTCAATGATGCAGCCGTGGCTCTCGGAGTCATAGACGACCGCGTCGCGGCGGCTGAGGAGGGCGTCGATGGCCGACACCACGCCGGGATAGCCGTAGTTGACCACGGCAGCCGCCTCCTTGTACACATAGGCGGCGAGCTTGCGCTCAAGCTCCTTGTGCAGGGATGTTTCGCCGGTCATCAGGCGCGCACCCATCGGGTAGGCGAGACCCCATTTCGCCGCAGCCGCGGCGTCCGCCTTGCGGACCTCCGGATGGTTGGCCAGGCCGAGGTAGTTGTTGATGGACCAGATGACGACTTCCTTGCCGTTGAAGGTCATGCGGGAACCCACTTCGCCGTGCAGTTCGGGAAACATGTAGTATCCCTCGCCGAGGTGGGCGTATTGACCGAGAGGCCCGCGTT
>CAYMLN010000246.1:0-2098 GCA_964391045.1 uncultured Saprospiraceae bacterium | reverse complement strand
TGTATTTGTTGAAAACGCGTTCGAGTCTGCGCTGGATCTGGTAGCTCGGGGCGTAGTCCGCGATCTTGCGGATGAAGCCCTGCTTCTGCATCCAGCCGTTGTTATAGATCTTGCTGAGGTACTTGCTGCCGTGGTCGGCGAAGAGGAGCACCACGACATCGCTGGGCCGCATCTCGCGACGCATGCGCATGAAGGCCTCCACGACGGCGCCGCTGCTATACCCGACGAAAATGCCCTCGCTCTTGGTGAGCTGGCGCGCGCGGAAGGCGCTGCTCCGGTCGTCGACCTTGATGAACCGGTCGATGGTCTCGAAGTCGACGTTCGACGGGATGATGTTTTTCCCTACACCCTCGAGCTGGTAGGAGTGTATCTCGCTCTTGTCGAGGATGCCGGTCTGGTGGTACTTGGTCAGGACCGACCCTTCGGCGTCGACGCCGACGACCCGGATGTTGGGGTTCTGCTCCTTCAGGAAGCGGCCCGCACCCGAGATGGTCCCGCCGGTGCCGACGGTCGCCATGTAGTGCGTGATGAGCCCGCCGGTCTGCCGCCAGATCTCCGGTCCGGTCGACCGGTAATGCGCGAGCAGGTTGTTGTCGTTGTAGTACTGGTTGACGTAGAACGAGTTCGGGATCTCGCGGGCGAGGCGCTCGGCCTGGCTGTAATAGGATTGCGGGTCGGTCGAGGGCACGTGGTTGGGACACACGATGACGTCGGCGCCGAGGGCGCGCAACTGGTTGATCTTTTCCTCGGCGGTCTTGTCTGTCGTCGTGAGGATGCAGTTGTAACCGCGCACGATGCAGGCCATGGCGACTGAAAATCCGGTGTTGCCGGACGTCGACTCGATGATCGTGCCGCCGGGGCGGATCTTGCCGTCGCGCTCGGCCGCCTCGATGACGGCGAGGCCGATGCGGTCCTTCGCGCTAAGGCCGGGGTTGAAGAATTCAAGCTTTCCGAGGACGAGGCATCCGCCCAACTTGGACAGGTTCTGGAGTTTCACCAACGGCGTGTTGCCGACGGTCCCCATGATGTTCTCGTGCCACTCGGGCCGAAACGGCTGGTTTTCCCCTGACATAGGCGTAAAGACAGGTTATGACCTTCCCCGGAAAATCCCGGGGCTCATGCGCAAAGATACGATTTGACGCGCGGATCCCATAGCGGCCAAGGTGAATACCGGAGGCCGGAGTCCGTTTTTAACCAATTGATTGTCAATCGATAAATCCCTGACGGAAATAAAAAAAGCCGGATTCGAACGAACCCGGCTTTTGCAGAAGTTGAACTCCCGAAGGAATCATTAGTTGCTCTTGGTGGCTGTCTTCTGGGCCTTGCCTGAGCAGCATCCGGCAGACTTGCCTGAAGCCGAAGCGTTCGTGGCCTTGCCGGCGCAGCAGGATTTGCTCGAAGAAGCAGACTTGGCGCCGTTGCCGCAGCCTTCCTGACCTTTCATGGTCGAGGGGGCGACGTTGACGAAGGCATTGCTGGCGGCATCGTACTGCAGGTCAACCTGCTTCACACCACCGCCCGGCTGGGCTTCTTTCCGGAAATAGGAAACCGTTCCGCTGACCGGGCAGGTCCGCGATTCGATCGACTTATCCATAGAAGCAAGTTTAGCGGCAGCGGCGGCTTCATCCACACTTGCGGTCGAGGTTGCGCCCGCCTTGGCCTGGCAGGATGCCGCGGAAGCGGACTTGCTACCGCAAGGCTTGGAGCAATCAGCCTTCTGGGCAGAGGCGCCGACGATCAGCACGGCAAAGAAGAAGATCGAGAAGAGGACTTTTTTCATGTTCAGCGATTTTTGAAAGCTTTTAATCAAACAACTATCCAAAGATAAGTCATCAACGGAAAAATCCGGGCCGGGGGATGTATTTTGGGCCTGAGTTAACGTAACCTTAACGCCATGACCGCCAGCCCGATGCGTCATTCCCTGATCACATGGCTCGCTTTGGCCTTCCTCGCGGCCATGGTCGCCTGTTCGTCAGGCAAGGCCGTGCCGACAGCGGACAAGGGGGAGCAGCTCCACTTTGGGCAGGGCGGCGGCTTTACCGGGGCTGTGACCTATTACGTCCTCCTCGATGATGGACGGATGTTCAGTCGGACGGCC
>CAYMLN010000245.1:0-4746 GCA_964391045.1 uncultured Saprospiraceae bacterium | reverse complement strand
GACAAGAAGATTAACATGAACATCAAGCCGGACATCGCCGGCCTGAATCCCAATACCGAGCTCAGCGCCAAGCAGCTGCGCAAGATGATGCGGGAATACGAGAAGGAAGAACTCGAAGCCATGCCGGAGGCCGACACGGTGGAGGTCAGCATGGCCGCCAGCCAGCAGTACATCGACAGCACGGCGTATAAGCAGGATACCGCCTACTGGAGCGAAGTTCGCCCCCTGCCGCTGACCGACTACGAAGTGCGCGGCTACGCCCGCCAGGACAGCATCGCCGCCATCCCGCCGCAAGTGGATGACGAGGATGATGATACCGAGGGCGACACGTTGTCGATGAGTTTCGGCCAGGAAGGCTTCAATGCCGAGGTGCAGCGGCGGAGCAGGTTCGAGTACCAGCACATCTTCTCCGGCGGGCGATACAACCTCAGCGACAAGGCCTACCTGAAGCTTCGTGCGCCGCTCCAGACGTCGAACTTCAACACCGTCGACGGCTATCATTTCGGCTACGGACTCGAGTTTGGCAACCGGCAGAAGAAGAAGGTGAACTGGTCGGCCGGTCCCGAAGTGCATTATGCCATCTCGCGTGAAGTCTTCAACTATGCGGGCAACCTCAAGGTCTTTGGAAAAGGCTGGAATGTCGAACTGCGCGGCGGCAACATGACGGAGCAATACGGGTACAGCCACCCGATCCCGCGCTGGGCGAACAGCTTATACACGCTGTTCGTGAACGACAACTATATGAAGTTGTATGAGCAGCAATTCGGCAGCCTGAGTTACAGCCAGACGATTTCCAAGGGCTTCGGATTCGACGCCTCGGTAATGTATGCCGACCGGCACCGGCTCGTCAATACGACGGACTTCATCATCTTCGACAATAAGAATCGTCTCTATAGTTCGAATGACCCTGTGACGGCAGCGGCCGACGGGGATATCTACAGTGACAACGAGGCCATCATCAGCAACCTTTCCGTGTGGACCAAGCCCTTCTGGCGCTGGCGGGTCTCCAATGGCACCAAGCGCAAGGACTACAGCGACTCCCCGAAGCTGACGGTCAACTACCGGAAAGGGTGGGGGGATGAGTACCAGCCCTTCGACCTTTTGTCCGGCGTATTCGAGTACAAGGTGCCCGTCGGTGCCGGCAGCCTCTTCAGCATGAAGGTCGGGGCGGGCAAGTTCCTCGGCGACGACCGTCCGGCCTACTTCCACGATTTCGCCCACATGCCGGGCAACCAGATGATCGCCAGTCCGCTCAACCCGGTCTTCGCGTTCCGCAACCTCAACTACTACCTGTACAGCACCGACGAGGAATACGCCTACGGATTGTTCAACTACCAGTTCCGCCGCTTCGCGCTGACGCAGTTCCACTACTTCCGCCGCCAGGGCATGCGGGAGAATGTGCTCTTCAACACCCTGCTGACGCCGGAGTCGAATCAGTACATGGAAGTCGGGTATGCGCTAAACTACATCCTGCGGTTCTTCCGCGTGGAGTTCGTGACGTCCTGGCAAGACTTTGAATATCATGACTTCGCCGTGCGCCTGGGCGTGGCGACGGACTTCGATTCGATCTTCAACTTCTAGGCGGTCCGGGCGGCCGTGATGAGCGCCTGCGCGGCCTCCGTGATCACGAGCCGGCCGCTGATCGCGGCGCGTTCGTCCAGGAGCTGGTCCCAGTGCCCCGTGCCTTGCCACAGCACCTGCTTGAGTGCGCGCAATGCAGCCGGACTTGTCGCGGCGAGCTTGCCGGCGAAATGGTCCACGTAAGCGTCGAGTTGCTCGATACCGTCGAAGACGTCGTGGTAGAGTCCTTTCTCTTTGCCCCATGTTGCAGTCTGCCACTCCGTGGCGTTCAATGCGAGCTGGCCGAATGCGCTCAGGCCGACCTTTCGCTCGATCGCCGGCCCGACCACGAACGGGCCGATGCCGAGGGCGAGCTCGCTTAACTTGATCGAGCCGTATGTCGTCGCCATGCAGTAATCCACGGCGGCGGCAAGCCCTACACCGCCGCCGATCGCCTTGCCCTGCACGCGGCCGAGCACGATCTTCGGGCACGTCCGGATCGCGTTGATCACATGCGCGAATCCCAGGAAGAATTGCTTCCCTTCCTCCGCCGTCCGGATCGCCATCAGTTCGTCGAAGTTGGCCCCCGCACAGAACGTCCGGTCCCCGCCGGACTTCAGCACGACGACATGGATCTCCGGCGACTCGCCCGCCTGGCGGATGTGCCGCGTGAGTTCGGCCAGCTGGTGGCCGGGCATCGAGTTGTGCGCCGGATGCGTGAAGGTGATCGTGGCGATCTTATCCTTGACAGTTGTAGTGACAGATCCTTGCATGGAGAGAATTAAAAATTACGAATTACGAATGAACAATGAAAAATGAACAATGAAAAATGCAAAACGCAACATTCACTTTTAGCTGCTACCTGATCATTGTTCATTGTTCATTGTTCACTGTTCACTGTTCACTGTTCACTGATCATTGATCACTGTTCATTGTTCACTGTTCATTTTTCTGACCATGGTCAATATCGTCGCCAGTGCCACCGTCTCCCCCGTCTCGTCATAGACATCGACGAGGAACTTGACGATGCCCTTGGGGATGTCGGTCTCGTCGCGCGGGTCGACGGGGACTTTTTCCTTGACGGTGAGGCGGACGCCGAGCGTCATGCCGGCATAGACCGGCTTGGTGAAGCGGCATTCCTCGAGGCCGTAGTTGAGCAGGACGGGGCCCTTGCCGGGATCGACGAAGAGGCCTGCGGCAAGGGAAAGGACGAAGTAGCCGTGGGCGACGCGCTGCGTGAAGATCGTGCCGTCGAGTGAGGTGACGTCGGTATGCGCGTAAAAGTGATCCCAGCTCACGTTGGCGAAGCTGACGATGTCGCTCTCGGTGATCGTGCGCTTGTGCGTGATGATGGTGTCGCCGACCTGGAGTTCTTCGTAGTGCTTGCGGAAGGGATGGATGACCGGGTCCACAGAGGTGGCGCCGTACTGGTAGGCACCGGTCACGGCCGTGAGGGCTGTGGGCGTGCCTTGCACCGCGCAGCGCTGCAGGTAGTGCATCACGCCGCGCATGCCGCCCATCTCCTCGCCGCCGCCGGCGCGGCCGGGGCCGCCGTGAACGAGCGTCGCGAGGGGCGAGCCGTGGCCCGTGTTTTCCTTCGCGCAGTCGCGGTTGTAGATCAGGATACGGCCGTGATGCGAGGCCGCGCCGATCGCGTAGGCGCGGGCGACGTCGTTGTCGTACGTGGCGATCGAGGAGACGAGTGAGCCCTTGCCCAGCTTCGTGATCTCGATGGCCTCGTCCAGGTCGCGGTAGGGCATCAGTGTGCACACCGGGCCGAACGCCTCGACATCATGCACGGCCGTGCTGCGGAGCGGATCTTCGTTAACCAGCAGCATCGGCTGGAGGAAGCAGCCCTTTGCGGAGTCTGCGCCGACAACGTCGACCTGTTCGGGATGGCCATAGACCATTGTTGATTCTGTGAGCAATTTTTCGATCTGCCGACGGACCTCTTCCACCTGGCTCTTCGAGACCAGTGCGCCCATGCGGACGCCTTCGGCCTGCGGGTCGCCGATCACGGTTTGTGACAGCGCCTTGCCGAGGGCGAGCTGGACATCCTCGAGCAAATGGGCAGGAACCAATGCGCGGCGGATGCCGGTGCATCGCTGGCCGCACTTGAGCGTCATCTCCTTGCGCACCTCCTTGATGAAGAGATCGAACTCCGGGGTGCCGGGCACCGCATCAGGGCCGAGGATACCGGCGTTGAGCGAATCGGCTTCGAGATTGAAGGGTACTGACTCGGCGATGACGCGGGGGTGTGCCTTGAGTTGGCGGCCCGTATCTGCCGATCCGGTAAATGTTACCACATCCTGCGACCCGACATGGTCGAGGATGCCGTGGGCGGAGCCAACAAGGAGTTGCACCGCGCCGTCGGGCAGGATGCCGGACGCGATGATGTCGCGAAACATGGCTTCTGTGAGGAAAGAAGAGACCGTCGCGGGCTTGACCACCGCCGGCACGCCGGCGAGCAGGTTGACCGCGACCTTCTCGAGCATTCCCCAGATCGGGAAGTTGAACGCGTTAATGTGGATGGCGATGCCCTGCTTCGGCACCATGATGTGGTGGCCGATGAATTGTCCCGTCTTGCTCAGGGGGATGGCGTCGCCGTCCACATAATACGGCTGGTCGGGAAACTTCTTCCGCAGGCTCGCATTGGCGAAGAGATTGCCGATGCCGCCCTCGATGTCCACCCAGCTGTCGGCCTTCGTCGCGCCCGTGCGGTAGCTGATCGGGTAATACTTGTCCTTGCGTTCGAAGAGGTACAGGGCCAGCGCCTTGATCATCCGCCCCCGCTCGTGGAAGGTCATCTTCCGCAGGGCGGGTCCGCCGGTCCGGCGGCCGTAGTCGAGCATCGCCCCGAAATCCACCCCGCCCGACCGGGACAACCCGATCACATCGCCGTGTACGGCATCAATCAGCGTATTCTCTTTCCCTTCGCCCGGCATCCACCGGCCGAGGACGTAATTCTCCAGTTGGTACATGCGGCGAAGATACGGACGACCGCTCTTTTGCCGTGGTTGGCGCCCCCGCGCTTTGCCGTGGTTGGCGTCCTCGTGCTTTGCCGTGGTTGGCGTCCTCGCCAACCACCCCACGGAATGTTTCCGTCGGCGTCCTCGCCAACAATCCCTCACGGTCGGCGAGGACGCCGAAAGGCCAATTTCGTTGGTGGTTGGCGGGGACGCCAAC
>CAYMLN010000244.1:0-4753 GCA_964391045.1 uncultured Saprospiraceae bacterium | reverse complement strand
GCGACGGCGCAGATTGCGCCGCGCAGACGGTGGCTGTTGCGCCTCGGCGGAGGGCCATGAGCACCTTTTAGGCGGTCAATTAGCTTATTCTTAACGCCTTGCACGTATGCGGAACGTTTGGATTTCCCGGAAGAGACTATTTTTGCAGTTCTGATGCGACCTCTCCTGTCAACGGTCATTGCGTCCCTGATCTTCCTCGGGCAGGTCGGGTTGCCGCTCCACCTGCATTACTGCAAGGGGATGCTGGAATCCGTCTCCGTATTCGTGCGGACGGCCTGCGACGATCACGAGGAGGTCGTATCCGTGAAGGCCTGTTGCACGTCGTCCACTCCGGACAACACCTGCGACAAGGAAGATGACGGTTGTTGCGACGACGAGACGACGATCGTTACGCAGGAGATCACTTCCCTGCCGCCCAAGATTTTCTCGGACGCCGTTCCGGCACTCCCGGCCGAGCTGCCCGACTGGTCGGGTTTTACGGCCGCATCCACCGCGGCATCTCCTCTGCCTGCCCGGATGTGCGCCACCCACGGGCCGCCGATCTACATCCTCCACCAGGCCCTTATATTCTACGCCTGACGTTTCATCTTTTCTTTTCGATTGTCCATCCGGCATTCCGGATGGGATTGCTTATTCCTTTCATTCAATAAAGAAAAGTCATGAAAACGTCATATCAGTTCCTTGTTTTTGCCTTCACCCTTGTCGCTTCCATCTGTCTCCTGCCGGGGCAGGGCGTCGCGCAGGCCAAATCCCAATCCAAGACCCAGACCGTTTCATTCAAGGTGTACGGGACTTGCGGGGATTGCAAGCAACGGATCGAATCCACATCCATGGATGTCAAGGGGGTCAAGAAGGCGGAATGGGATGTCCAGACCGACATGCTCGTCCTCGTCGGCTCCAAGAAAATGGACAAGATGGCGGTCGCCCAGGCCCTGGCCAAGGCCGGCCATAAGTCCGACCTCGTCCCGGCCGATCCGGCAGGCTATGCCGCGCTGCCCGAGTGCTGCAAGTACGAGCATACCGAAAAGCACTAAGCCGGATGAAATGGTTTTGGCTTCAACTGGCCGCCTGGTTCACACTGGGGGCTGGTAGCGCACAGGATCTATCCGTCAAGGGCGTCGTGATGGAGGAGCAGGCGGGCGGCAAGCTCGTGCCCCTCGAGTTTGTCACGGTCTACTGGCTCAAGAGCACGGCCAATACGCAGACGGATTCTACAGGGTATTTCTTCATTGCGAAAGGTCCCGCCGACGGCGACCAACTGGTTTTCCGCCACCTCGGCCATGACCCGGACACGGTGACCGTCCAGGCCGGGCAGTACGTTTCCGTGGTCTTCAAGGCCGCGGATCACGTACTCGGCGAGGTGGTCGTCGCGCATCGCAAGCGGACCACCGAGGTGTCGTTTCTCGATCCGCTGCAAGTACAGTCGATCTCCCGGGAAGAACTCTTCAAGGCGGCCTGCTGCAATTTGTCCGAGAGCTTCACGACCAATGCAACGGTCGATGTCAGTTTCACGGACGCCGTCACCGGCGCCAAGCAGATCCAGATGCTCGGCCTGTCGGGCAAGTACAGCCTGATCAGCCAGGAGCAGATGCCCGCCGTGCGCGGCCTCGCCATCCCCTATGGCATGCTCTATATCCCCGGGCCCTGGATCGAGTCGATCCAGATCACGAAGGGCACGGGCTCGGTCCTCCAGGGCTATGAGAGCATGACCGGCCAGATCAACGTCGAGATCAAGAAGCCGACGGACAAGGAGAAGCTCCACATCAACGGTTTCATGAGCGAAGCGTGGCGGTCCGAACTCAATCTGGTCACCAACGCAAAGGTGAGCCCGATGTTCAGCACGGCCGTGCTCGGGCACGTGAGCCTGTATCCCGCCGCCCACGACCGGAACAACGACGGCTGGCTCGACATGCCGGAAGGCTCGCTATTCACGTTCACCAACCGATGGGAGTACCGCAACCAGAAGACCGGGGTGGAAGGGCAGTTCTCCGCCAATTACACGCGCGATCGGAAGGAAAGCGGCACGGACGAACATGGGGGCGACATCCCAGGCGGGCACTACGATGTCAACCTCAACGGCGACCGGCTCAACCTCGTCGGCAAGCTCGGGTATGTCTTTCCCGAAAAACGCTACCGGTCGATCGGCTCGCAGTGGGGCTTCACGTACCACAAGCAGGATGCCCTGATCGGGCATCGTCGGTATCTCGCCGACCAGACCTCGTTTTACGGCAATGTCCTGTACCAGTCGATCATCGGGGATACGCGGCACCAGTACGTGACCGGGATGAGCTTCCGCTATGACGATTACGACGAGACCGTCAATACCGAACCCTTCGGCCTGACTGAAGTGGTGCCGGGCGCGTTTATTGAGTACACCTACAAGCCCGACGTCAACTTCAGCCTCGTGGCGGGTTTTCGCGCCGACCATCATAACATCTACGGTGTGCTCTTGACACCACGCCTGCATGTTCGGTATGCACCCGTGCAATCGACCGTCCTTCGGTTTTCTGGCGGACGCGGGTTCCGCACACCGCTGCCGATCGCCGAGAATCTCGGTCACATGGCCAGCGCGCGGACCTGGACGATCGGGCAGCCCGGCGTGCCGTCCGACTACCCGTACAACGGCCTGGCGATGGAGAAATCCTGGAACGTCGGCGCGAGCCTGACGCAGGAATTCAAGCTGGACTACCGCAGCGGCGTCGTCACGGTCGATTTTTACCACACCCGGTTTACCGACCGCGTAGTGACCGACCTTGACATCAACCCGCAACAACTTCATATCTACAACCTGGAACCGGGGGCCACCTCCTTTGCCAACGTCTTCCAGGTGGAAGCGGCGTACGAACTGCTCAAGCGCCTCGATTTCAAGATTGCCTACAAGCTGCAGGATTCCCGCATCGACTACCGGGAAGGACTCCGCCAGCAGGTGTTCACGCCGATGTCCCGGTTCTTTGCCAACCTGTCCTACGTGACCAGCCTGGCCTCCTACAAGGGCAGCTGGCGGTTCAACGTGACCGCGCACCGGACGGGCCAACAACGCATCCCCGACACCGACACAAGCCCGGCGGAATTCCAGTTGCCCGCCGAGTCACCTGCCTTCTGGCTCTTCAACGCCCAGATCACCCGGGTCTTCAACAAGAAGTTCGACGTCTACGTCGGCGTCGAGAACCTCGGCAACTTCAAGCAATCCCCCGTCATCCTCAATCCGGACAATCCCCACGGGCAGTACTTCGATGCGAGCATGGTGTGGGGGCCGATCTTCGGGCGGGAGTATTACTTTGGGTTTAGGTATGTGTTGAACGCAGAATAGTTTAGAGGTTAGGGTTTAGGGGTTAGAGGAAGATTGCTGTTGTTGGTGTCAATGCCAATGCCGGGCGCTTTCTCAGACAGTGAGACAGTGAGACAGTGAGACAGTGAGACAGTGAGACAGTGAGACAGTGAGAAGGAATCATTGTCAAGCTCCGTGATCACCATTCCTCTGTGCGGGAAACGGATGATCACGAAGGGGTAGTATAGCAGCGGGGCTTGCCCCCGCGGATCAAATACCAACGCTCCGTGATCTCCGTTCCTCCCTGCGGCACACAGATAATCTCGAAGGGGCAGTATAGCAGCGGGGCTTGCCCCCGCGGATCAAATGTGCAGATTTCGTGGCCTCCGCCTAAAACGCTAACACATGAATTCCTCAAGAAGCTGGAGCATGTCAATGGCAATAAAGCGCGCTCTGCGTCTCTGTGGGAAATGTGAAAGACCCTTGACGGAGTCAAGCTAATAACTATAAACGAAAAGGTAATAGTTGTCTGCGATCTCCGCTTATGCCGCTAAAGTGAAGGGGTATGACCAACACAATGCCTCAAAAGGACGAAAATCCATACTCCGCGTCTCTGTGGGAAATATGATGAATCCTTGTTGGGCCCAATTTTTCAGATAGAAAAGAAAAGGTAACGCGTAGGCTCAAGAAGTGGACGCGTTCCCCATGCGCGGCAGGCCGAAGAGGCCTTACCTTTGCAGCAGCATGAGCAGACTGATCGCCATCGGGGACATCCACGGCTGCAGCCGGACATTCGACAAGCTCGTCAACGAAGTCATCGGGTTGACGCGGTCCGACGAACTGATCCTCCTGGGCGATTACATCGACCGGGGCCCGGACAGCAAGGGCGTGGTCGACATGATCCTTGACCTGCGCGCAAACGGCTTCACGGTCCAGACCCTGCGGGGCAACCACGAGCAACTGATGCTCGACTCGGTGCATGGTGACAACGCCTACATGGGGTGGCTCATCAATGGCGGGGATGCGACCATCGCCAGTTTCGGCGAGCCGGCCTACGACCTGTTTGAGCCGCGGTACACAGCCTTTTTCGAGGATACTCAATTCTGCCTGATGCGCAACCGGTATGTCTTCGTCCATGCCGGGATCAACTTCAAGGCCGAGTTTCCGTACAGGGACCATCACGCGATGCTGTGGACCCGCGAGACGATCATTGATCCGGAGATCCTGGGTGACCGGATCATCGTGCACGGCCATACGCCCAGGCCTCTTCCCACGATCCTGAATCCGCCGGATCACCGCATCATCAACTTGGATGCCGGCTGCGTCTACAAGAGGCGCGAGGACATGGGTTTTCTCGTCGCGTACGAGCCGGCGACGGGCGCCTTCATGTACGCCGACAATATCGATATGTGAGTACCGGACATACTTGGCGATGACCGGTTTCATGTTCCGGAATCACTCTTCCGTCCAATCATTCCGACCTTT
>CAYMLN010000243.1:0-4754 GCA_964391045.1 uncultured Saprospiraceae bacterium | reverse complement strand
ATTGATCATCGCGACCAACGCGTCCCCGGGACCCAGGATTGTCCGCGCATCGTCGACGGCTTTTGCAATGGATTCGTCGGACGTCACGTCAAGCATCAGCGGATGCATTGCGTCTCCAAGTTCCTCGCGAAGATTCCGGGCATCCGCCTCCCGGCGCACCCCGGCCATGATGTGGTAGCCCGATCGGGAAAAAATGGCGCAGGCATGGCGACCGATACCCGTCGAAGCGCCGGTCACGAGGATGAATCGTTTCATGCGGGTATTCCGGTATTTTTGCGGGAGCCGGATAACATCCCGTTAAATTAGGTGTTTAACGGAGTAAACAGCACGCCGCGCACATGGGACGCCTCCTCTTTCTTGCCTTCCTGATCTTTGCGATCGACTTCCTGGCCTTCCAGGCCGTCAGGCATGTCGTGGCCAACAGCGGGAGGGGTGTGCGCAATATGGTGTATTTCCTCTTCTGGCTTGTCCCGATCCTGACGATGGCCTTCGTCATCATGACCTCGACGGACCTCGACGGATGGATGTCGAAGGGCTTCAGGACGGTCGTGCGGACGGTCTTCTTCATCCTGTATTTCGCCAAGTTGCCCGTGGCCGCGATCATCATGGTCGATGACTTGAGGCGGCTGCTGTTCGGTGCATTGAACTTCAGTTTTGACAAGACGCTGCCCACGAGCCGGTCCACGATCATGACGTACGGAGGACTCTTGCTCGGCGCGTTGCCGTTCCTGAGCCTCACCTACGGCATGGCACGCAATCCCTACCGCTACCAGGTGATCCGGCAGCGCGTGCCGGTGCGTGGATTGCCGCCCGACCTCGACGGCTTGCGGATCGTCCAGATCTCCGATATCCATTCCGGCAGTTTCCTCCTGCGGGAGCCCGTCGAGCGAAGCGTGGACATGATCCTGGCCGAGCAGCCGGATATCATATTCTTTACGGGCGACCTCGTGAATTCCGCGGCCCGGGAAATGGAGCCGTTCATGGAGATGTTCAGCCGATTGAGCGCCCGGTACGGTATATTCTCCATCCTCGGCAATCATGACTACGGGGATTACCAGTTCTGGCCGACGCCGGAAGACAAGGTGGCGAACTTCGATCGACTCAAGCAGACCCACCGGGACCTCGGGTGGAATTTGCTGCTCAACGAGAGCCGGTCGCTGACGATCGGCCAGGCCGAACTCCAGGTCATCGGAGTCGAGAACTACAGCGCACATCCCCGTTTCCCGAAGTACGGCGACCTGGCCCGCGCCACGACAGGCCTTCAGCCCAATGGCTTCCGGATCCTCCTGTCGCATGATCCGTCCCACTGGGACGACCAGGTGCTGAAGGACTTCAAGGATATCCGCCTCACTTTGTCGGGCCATACCCATGGGTTCCAGTTTGGCGTGGACATCCCCGGCTTTTTCAAGTGGAGCCCTGTCCAGTATGTATACCCGCGCTGGGCGGGCCTTTACCAGGAGGGCGATCAATTCCTCTACGTCAACCGGGGGCTGGGGTACCTCGGCTATCCAGGCCGGGTGGGAATTTTACCCGAGATCACGCGCCTCACGCTGGAAGCGGCTTAATTTTATATCGTGGAGGCTTTGATTTACCGGAAGTTCGACGGGACGTTGTTTAGGCTGAAGAGGAATATGTATTTGTTCCAGCGGCAGGCATGGTCGACGTGGATGACAATGGGATTCCTTACCCTGTTGATCGCGTGTAAGGACACTGCCGATGTGAGTGCGGAAGCGCTTACGGGCCGTTGGGTGGTCGCAAAGGCTGAGCGAAATGGCCGACCCTCTGAATACCTGGACAGGGGATATTTCCTCTTTTCGGCCGATGGCCAGTTGACGGTCAACCTGACCGGTGCGGAAGAAAAGGGCGGTTTTCGCATCGTTGACGGCTCGATCCGCATGGAGGGCTACCGGGACTACCAGATTGACCGCTACGCGCCAGACAGCCTTTTCCTTCAGTTTTCCACGAATCCGGAGAGTATCTTCCACATGCTTTTGATCAAGGATGATGGCTCGGATCGGTAAGGCGATATTCTTGTTATGGCTATGCGGTGCGAGCCGGCTGATGGCTATACCGGACGTCAGCTTTGAGGTCTGCACGTTCCAGACGGAGAAAGGGGCTATGGTGGAGGTCGCGCTTTACTTCACGGGCGAATCCTTGACATGCACGACGCCTGACGAGACCTACGGCGCGACGTATTTCATTTTCGTCCAGGATACGGCCGGGCTGGTCGTCGCGGGAGACCGTTACCGCCAGAGCGGCGTGGGATGCCCCGCACGTGACCTGGTCGACCTTCGTCGGTTCCTGCTGCAACCCGGGCAATACACGGTCATGCTGGAAGCCGCGGACATCCATGACACGCTCGCGGTTCTTCGCCAGGGCAAGACGATCGTGGTCCCGGATAACATGTCCGCATGGACCTTGTCGGACATCCAGTTGCTCGCCGCAGCACGGCCGGATACGATCACGGGATCCAACATGGTAAAGAGCGGCCTGTACATGGAGCCGCTTCCGTTCCAGTACTATTATCCGGCATTGCAGCGCCTCTACGCCTACGTGGAGACCTACCATACGGACGGGTTCTCCGACCAGCCGTTTATCCGGTACAGCCTCGCGCCGATGAACGGCGACAGCCCGGCGCCGGTGATCGCGTACAAGAAGATCGGCAAGTCGGCCGTGCAGGCGCACCTGTTGCAGTTGGATATCAGTCCGCTGATCTCAGGCACGTATCGTTTTGAGGTCGTACTCTTCAACGGCAAGGATCGTGAGGTCGCGAGCAACCAGGCTGTCGTCTTCAGGTACAACCCCAGGGGCGACTCGATCTACATCGCCAATGCAGGCACGCTGGTCGAGGAGAGCTTTGTCAAGAAATTGCCGGAAGATTCGCTGGATTTCTTTTTGCGGGCGCATGCCCCGGTCGTGAGCGCGATGGATGTCGACGTCATCAATCAACTCGTCCGCAACGGGACGCCGGCCTCCAAGCGGTTCTTTATCCACCGATACTGGACGGCGTCGTCCGGTCGTGCGGCGGAGCAGGGGTTTCAATCCTACATGCGGGTGGCCCGGTATACCGACGCGTTGTTCAATAATGGGTTCGGTTACGGTTTCGAGTCAGACAGGGGCCATACGTTCCTGAAATACGGACGGCCGGATGACATCATCGTCGTGGAAGACGAACCCAGTGCGCCACCGTACGAGATCTGGATATACAACGACTTTCCCGTGACGCACCAGTCCAACGTGCGTTTCCTCTTCTATAATCCCACCATGATCAAGAACGGGCATATCCTGCTGCATTCCACGGCCATCGGGTCGGTGAGCAATCCCCGGTGGGAAATCGAACTCTACAAGGACGCTACGCTGGAAACCCCTGGTGTGAATGAACGCATCATGGGGGACAATGTCCACCGCAACGCAAGGTTGTATTTCGAGAACTGATCCCCGGGCCGGCCCGTGGGCGTCAAAACCAGGTCGGCTTCTTTTTCCTGACGGTGCGGGTGACAGTCTTCACGCCAAGTACGCCCAGCAACCCGCGGGTGATCTCGCGCATGACGGTATTCCCGATCTGCCGGGTGGTCGGATTGGTCAGCACTTTCTCGAGTGTGGATTTCTCGGCCTTTGCCCTGCGTTGCTGCGTGCGTATCGTCTCCTGGTGAGGTTCGGAGCGCGCTTCATCGATCTTGGCGGAGAGGATCTCATGCGCGCTCTCGCGGTCGAGCGTGCGGGCGTACTTCTCGGCGAGCGCGGACCGGTTAACCAGCGTCCTGATCTCGGCTTCGGTCAGTACATCCATGCGTGACTGGGGTGCGCGCAGAAAGGTATGCGCGAGCGGGGTGGGAATGCCCTTTTCATTGAGGGCGGTGACCAGGGCCTCCCCGATGCCCATGCCGGTCAGCAGGTCGTCCACCTTGTACCAGGGGGTGTCGGGAAAATTCTCGGCGGCCTTCTGGATGCTCTTCCGGTCCTTTGCCGTGAAGGCGCGCAATGCATGCTGGACCTTCATGCCCAGTTGGCTGAGCACGGCATCCGGGATGTCGATCGGGTTCTGGGTGACGAAAAAGATGCCGACACCTTTTGACCGGATCAACTTGATGATCACCTCGATCTGGTCGAGCAGGGCCTCGGTCGCGTTTTCAAAGACCAGGTGGGCCTCGTCGATGAAGAGCACGAGCTTCGGCTTCTCGACATCGCCCTCTTCCGGAAAGATGGTATAGATCTCGGCGAGCAACTGCAGCATGAACGTCGAGAAGAGCTTGGGCCGGTCCTGGATGTCGGTTAGCCGAAGCACATGCACGAAGCCGTGTCCGACGGCGTCCGTGCGCAGGAGGTCGTCGACGTCGAAGGACGGTTCGCCAAAAAGCGGTGCGGCGCCCTGTTGCTCGAGCTCGACGATCTTGCGCAGGATGGTGCCCATGGTCGCCCCGCTGATCTTGCCGTAGACCTCTTCAAACTGCGGTTTGCCGTCCGCCTGGACGTATTGCATGACCTTCTTCAGGTCCTCCAGGTCCAGCAGGGGGAGTTCGTGGTCGTCGCAGAACTTGAAGATCACGGCCATCACGCCCTGTTGCGTGTCATTGAAGTCGAGCATCTTGGAGAAAAGCACCGGACCGAATTCCGCGACGGTCGCCCGCAGGCGAACGCCCGGCTCGTCCGACAGGGAAAGCAACTCGACCGGGCTTGCGGAGGCGATGAAGGGCAGTCCGATCTGCTCGTGCCGTGCGGTGATCTTGGCGTTGGCCTCACCGGTAACCGCGATG
>CAYMLN010000242.1:1407-4767 GCA_964391045.1 uncultured Saprospiraceae bacterium | reverse complement strand
ACCTGATAAACCTTGATAAACGGCCCATCGGAAATCATAGGCCGTCGAGAAAGTTGAGACGGTTGAGACCGTTTAGAGCGCGAGCCTCAACCCAATAAACCTGATAAGCCTTGATAAACACCTCACGGGTTTGACCTGAAATGTTTAGAAAGTTGAGACGGTTTAGACAGTTTAGAACTGCGGTCCGGTCATGATACGACATCTCAACCGTCTCAACTGTCTCGACCTTCTGAAAACTGACCAGGCGCAGGAGGCGCTTTACTCCAGCGGCCACATGCTCTTGCTCACCCACGCCGGTTTGTCGCCGGAACGTGCGGGCTTGCCGGAGCGGTTGCCGCCACCCTTGCGGTTGTCGCGGCCGCGGCCTTCGCTGCGCGTGCCGGGCTGGCCGGCCTGACCCTCCTGAGGCCCCTTGCCCTGCTGCTTCGCCTGTTGGGGCTGGCGGCGCTCGTTGGGTCCGTTGGCGGACTGCGGATTGGATTCCGTCTTTTGTTGTCTATCGGGTTGCTGCGGGCGCCGTTCATTTCGCCCCTGGCTACGTTCCTGGTTGCCGCTGCGTTCCTGATTGCTGCTGCGCTCCGGACGGGGTGCATTCGGCTCGGCAGCATCGCGCTGGGGCGACTCCTGCCGATCTTGCTTCGGACGATCGGACCGCCGCGGTTCATTGCGATGTTGCTGCGGACGATCGGACCGCTGTGACTTCTGTGCAGGTCGAGCGGACCGGGATTCGGCGGGGGCCTGAGACTCCGGTGCACCGCCTTCCTCGGGATAGGGATGGTCGCGCACGACGGGGATCGTCTGGCCGATGAGTTTCTGGATGTCGCGCAGGAACGGCCGTTCTTCCGCTTCGCAAAACGAACGCGCGATGCCGCTTGCGCCGGCACGGCCGGTTCGGCCGATGCGGTGCACATACGTCTCGGGGATGTTGGGCAGGTCGAAATTGATCACCTGCGAGAGGTCATCGACGTCGATGCCGCGGGCGGCGATATCGGTGGCGACAAGCACGTGCGACTTGCCGGAGCGGAAGGCGCCGAGCGCTTTCTGCCGGGCGGCCTGTGATTTGTTGCCATGGATCGCGTCGGATGGAATGCCGGCCTGGTCGAGGCCCTTGACGATCTTGTTGGCCCCGTGCTTGGTGCGCGAGAAGACGATGGTCGACCGGCCGGGTTCGGCCTGGAGGAGATGGACGAGCAGTTTCGGCTTGTCCTTCTTCGAGACGTAATACAGTTCCTGTTCGACTTTCTCGGCCGTGGTCTGTTCCGGCTGCACGCTCACGTGGTCGGGATGGCTGCCGAGGATCTTGCGCGAGAGCTCGACGATCTCCGGCGCCATCGTGGCGGAGAAGAACAGCGACTGCCGGTTCTTCGGCACCTGGGCGATGACCTTCTTGATGTCGTGGATGAAGCCCATGTCGAGCATGCGGTCCGCCTCATCGAGTACGAGGTACTGGATGTCCTGGAAGCTTACGAAACCCTGCGACAGCAGGTCGAGCAAGCGACCCGGCGTGGCGACGAGGATATCCGCGCCCTTGCGCAAAGCCGTCTCCTGCGGGCCCTGGTTGACGCCGCCGAAGATGACGATGCTGCGAATTCCTGTATGGCGACCATACGCCGTAAAGCTGTCGGCGATCTGGATGGCCAGTTCGCGCGTCGGTGCGATGACCAGTGCGCGGGTCTTCAGCCTGCCCTTCGTTGACTGCGGGTCGGCATACAAGTGCTGCAGGATCGGGATCGCGAAGGCAGCCGTCTTGCCGGTGCCGGTCTGGGCGCAGGCGAGCAGGTCGTGCTTCTGGAGGAGCTTTGGGATGGATTGCTGCTGGATCGGGGTGGGGGTCGTGTAGCCCTCTTCGTCGAGGGCCTTCAAAATGGGATCGATGATCCCGAGGTCTTTGAATGTCATTGAACAAATATGAGCGGCAAAGATAGGTGAATTCTTGTAAATCAATATTTTGCAGGCCAAGGGCAGGTGGCGGCAAACCAATCGTCACCGGCTGCGCAGTCCCTTCAATGCGCACTCATGAGATCATCCGTCGACGGAAAGATTCCGAACGACCTCCCCGACTTCACATACTTCCCATCCGCCTGGCAGCGGGAACGATCCCCGTACCGGGGCCACGATAAACTGATGCTCGGGCGGCAATGCAAGATCTTGGACGGCCTCCGTATTGCCCCGGGTAGGTTTTGGAGAGAGGGTAAGTTTGGCTTCAATGGCAAACGCGGCCTTCCCGCCGCGGGTGATGACCAGGTCCAGTTCCGCACCTCCTGCCGTCCGGTAAAACCAGGCCTGCATATCACGCGGCATCACCGAAATGACCTGTTGCACGACAAAGCCTTCCCAACTGTTCCCGGCCTGCGGATGACCTAGAAGCGCCTGATAGCCGGAAATACCCAGGAGGTAATGCAACATCCCTGAATCGCGGATATACAGTTTCGGTGTCTTGACCAAGCGCTTCTTTGCATTGGAATGCCACGGGCGCAGCGTGCGGATCAGCATCGCATGCTCGAAGTAATCCAGGGCATTCCTTACCGTCGGCTGCGAGACCCCAAGTGCACGTGATAACTGGCTGTAATTGACCAATTGTCCATGAACGTGCGCCAACATCAGGAGAAGTCGCTCAATATCCGGCGGGGACATGGCCAGCCCCATCAGCGCCAGGTCCCGCGTGGCATAGCTATGGACAAAGTCCGCATGCCATGCCATCGCCTCCGGGTCATCCTTCGCCAGGAAGGATACTGGATACCCTCCACGTACCCAAAGGTGCTCCAAGACATCGCTGCCGCCTGCTTCACGAAGTGTAAGCGGAGTCACCTCCCGAAAGCGGATCCGCCCAGCCAGGGATTCCGAGCTCTGTTGCAATAATGCCGGCGATACGGAGCCCAATAACAAGAATCGGCCTGGCCTGCGGTCCTGGTCGATCAGGCCCCGAAGGACAGGAAATAACTCCGGCAGCACCTGGACCTCATCCAGGATGACCGTCCGGTCCGCCAGGCCCCGAAGAAATAATTCCGGGTCTGAAAAACGGATGCGGTCAGACGGAAGCTCGAGGTCGAAATAGACAAAATCATTCGGGGATGCTGCGGCAAGCTCCCGCGCCATGGTGGTTTTACCGACCTGACGCGGACCAAATAAGACGACCGCCGGGACCTGACGAAGGTCTTTCCAGGATCCTGACCGTTTCCTTCAGCTTCCCCAAACCGGCCCGCTTGAGGGGCGTCTTGCCAAACCGTTCCGTAAAAATGTCCTCCGTCATCTCCAGCCAATCCGCCTTTGTCATCCCCGAAATTTCAGCGGCCGGCAAGAAGGCCGGTTCGGCATGCGGAGTCGAGAAGCGATTCCAGGGACAAACCTCCTGGCAGATGT
>CAYMLN010000242.1:0-1397 GCA_964391045.1 uncultured Saprospiraceae bacterium | reverse complement strand
ATCCAACCTTCCATTTTGCTGTCAAACGCATCAGGGATCGCATCCTTCAGTTCGATGGTCAGGTAGGAAATGCACTTCGACCCGTCGAGTACATACCCTTCGGGCGAAATCGCCTCCGTCGGGCAAGCGTCGATACACCGACGGCACGTCCCGCAATGGTCGCGGATCGGATGATCGTAGTCAAATTCGAGGTCGAGGATGATCTCGGCCAGGAAGAAGTAACTGCCCTTCTTGGGATGGATGAGCATCGTGTTCTTTCCCATCCAGCCCTGCCCGCTGCGGCGCGCCCAGTCCCGCTCCAGCACCGGTCCCGAATCCACGAAGACGCGCGCCTGGAATTCGCCGAACTCGGCCTGCATCTCGCGGACGAGCGCCTTGAGCTTGCGGCGGAGGACCTTGTGGTAGTCTTCGCCGTAGGCGTACCGACTAATCTTAAATGACTTGAAACGCTTTTCGACCGGATAACGGATAACGGATAACGGATAACGATCATCGGAAAACGGCGAAGGGTCAAGGGCCAAGGGTGAATGGTCGGTGGCAGGGGGCAAAGGGGGAAGGGCAAAGGGCGAAGGGGTACTGGCAGGCGATTCAGGGGCTGGCGAAATTGATGACGTGTCATCAGGCGCTTCGGCGGGGAAGTAGTTGTAGAGGAGGCTGATGACGGATTTCGCGCCGGGAACGAGCCGGGTCGGGTCGACGCGGAGGTCGAAGTGGTTGGCCATGTAAGCCATCTTGCCGTGGCGGTTGGCCGACAGCCAGTCGTCGAGGCGACGCGCTTCCGGTTCCATGTATTCCGCGCGGGCGATGCCTGCGCCCATGAAGCCATGCCGTTCCGCAGTGGCTTTGAACCATTGCGTGCGTTGGGCGGTGAGCCGGTCATGGGCGTGCGCGTTCATCGCCGTAAAAATCGGATAAATCCGATGGAGGGGGTGCGTCCGGGATTGAGCCTGGCGGGGCCGGAGGCATCACCCAAGCCCATAATGATGCGACCATGGGCAGGCTATGGGATGATTCCCCTGTGCGTCCGGGGTTGCCCCCGGACGATATGGTCGGAGGTACAACCACCGACCCACATTCAACCACCGACTCACATTCAACCACCGACTCACATTCAACCACCGACTCACAATTAAACACCGATTTCCGTTGCCTTTACGGTGGATTTACATTATTTTTACAAAGTATCCGGCTGGTGGAAGGAAATCTGTTCGCCCTATCGTTCATCAGCATGGAAGTCTCCTGACCTTGGCACGTCTGCTCACTTTCCTG
This sequence comes from uncultured Saprospiraceae bacterium, assembly GCA_964391045.1. Taxonomy (GTDB): domain Bacteria; phylum Bacteroidota; class Bacteroidia; order Chitinophagales; family Saprospiraceae; genus Opimibacter. Next base: position 128 of record CAYMLN010000242.1, on the reverse strand, counting down.
TTTGCCCTTTGTCTTGTGGCGCCATCCGCCCAGACCTTTCCGATGGTCGCGGATGGAGGCTATGTCCTTGTGCGCGGAACACTCGGCGGCGAGTCCATCGTCATCCTGCTGGATACGGGTGCGCCGGG
>CAYMLN010000241.1:0-4801 GCA_964391045.1 uncultured Saprospiraceae bacterium | reverse complement strand
CGTTGTACGCCGGTGTCTTGTGCCAGAAGCCGATGAGCAGGTAGGAGCAGAGGCCCACGCCCTCCCAGCCGATGAACATCACCAGGTAGTTGCCGCCCATGACGAGCAGCAGCATGAATACGATGAACAGGTTGAGATAGGTGAAGAACCGCGTGACGCCCTCGTCATGGTGCATGTACCCGATCGAGTACACGTGGATGAGGAAGCCGATGCCCGTGACGACGAGCAGCATCACCAGCGTGAGGCTGTCGATCGCGAGGCTGAAGGCGATCTCCCGCTGCCCGAAGGCGAACCACCGGAAGAGGTCGATGTCAAACGCGCCGCCGGCGGGCAGTTGCCACCACAGGAGCACCGTGGCGACAAAGGCGCCAAGGACGGCGAGGCTGGCCATCCAGCCGGTCACCGACGTCGGGAAGTACTTCCCCAGCAGGCCGTTGGTCACGAAGCCCAGCAGCGGCAGCAGCGGGATGAGGAGGCCGAGGAAGGTGAGGGTCGCTATGTCTTGGATCGTGTCGGTCACCGCGTTACCATTTGAGTTTGTTGAGCACGTCGATGTCGGTGCTGCCCATGTTGCGATAGATGCTCATGAGCAACGCCAGGCCTACGGCGACCTCCGCCGCGGCCACGACCATGATGAAGAAGACGAACACCTGCCCGTCGCTCTGCCCGAAGTAGCTCGAGATGGCCACGAGGAGCAGGTTGACCGAGTTGAGCATGAGCTCGATGCACATCAGGATGATGATCCCGTTGCGACGGAACAACACGCCGAACACGCCGAGGCAGAAGAGCAGCGTACTCAGGAAGAGGTAGGCGTTGAAGGGGATGGGTTGTGCGACGGGATCCATGTCAGCTTCGTTCTTTTTTCGCCAGCAAGACCGCGCCGATCATGGCCGAGAGGAACAGGATCGACGAGATTTCGAAGGGAATCAGGTAATCGGTAAACAGGCGCATGCCGATATTCTCCACCAGCCCTTTGCCGTCGTCGGCCGGGAAGGCGAACGTACCTGTCGGGATCGACCGGTACGCGGCGAGCAGCGTCACGAAGAGCATGCCGGCGGAGATGACCGCGGCAATCTTCAGCCGGTTGGACTTGAAGATCACCGAGGACGAGTTAAGGTTGAGCATCATGACCACGAACAGGAAAAGGACCATGATGGCGCCCGCGTAGACGATGATGTGGGTGATCGCCATGAACTGGGCGTTGAGGAAGATGTAGTGCCCGGCGATCGTGAAGAAACACGCGATCAGCGCGAGCGTGCTGTACATCGGGTTGCGCGCCAGGATCACGACGAGCGCGCAGATCACGGTGATGGCGGCGAGGGAATAGAAGATCAGTTGGTCCATTCGTTTGTCGCTTCGGTCAGCTTTCCATTGTGTACTGCTTCTTGCGCTGGCTGACGTCCACGCGCTTGTCCGGTTCAATGCCCTCCACGAGCAGGTCCTTCCCGTAGATGAAGGCGCCGCGCTTGTAGTTGGACGGCAGGATGCGGTCCGTGAGGTAGACGGCGTCTTTCGGACATGCTTCCTCGCACAGGCCGCAGAAAATGCAGCGGAGCATGTTGATCTCGTACGTTGCCGCGTACTTCTCCTCGCGGTAGAGGTGTTCTTCGCCGGGCTTGCGCTCGGCGGCCTCGATGGTGATGGCCTCGGCGGGGCAGGCGACAGCGCACAGGCCGCAGGCCGTGCAGTTTTCCCGTCCCTGCTCGTCGCGCTTCAGCACGTGCAGGCCGCGGTAGACCGGGGCGACGGGGCGCTTCACCTCCGGGTACTGGATCGTGGCCTTTTTCATGAACAGGTGGCGCAGCGTGATCATCATGCCCTTGACGATGGCGGGCAGGTAGATCTTCTCCCCGAAGGTGAGCTGCTTGTTGGAAACGACGGTCGATCGGTTGGTCAGCGGCATGGTCGGGTTATTTAAACCAGGTGAGCCAGGCCCCGGTGGCCAGGATGTTGAAGATCGCCAGCGGGATAAGGACGCGCCACCCGAGCCGCATGAGCTGGTCATAGCGGAAACGGGGCAGCGTCCAGCGGACCCACATGAACAGGAAGATGAAGAAGAAGATCTTCGCGAAGAAGACCGCGACGCTCACGATCGCCGCCACGTTGGGCGACAACCCGAGCTGGTCGAGTCCCGGGAAGTGATAGCCGCCAAAGTAGAGGCTGGCGATCACGGCCGAGGAGATGAACATGTTGATGTATTCCGCGAAGAGGAAGAGCCCGAGTTTCATCGAGCTGTATTCCGTGTGGTAGCCGCCAACGAGTTCGCTTTCCGATTCCGGCAGGTCGAAGGGTGCGCGATTGCATTCAGCGAATGCGCAGACGAGGAAAATGAGGAAACCGAGTGGCTGCATGAAGACGTTCCATGCCCATCCCTGCTGCGCGTCGACGATCTCGCGAATGCTCAGCGAGCCGGTGAGGAGGACGATCGCAATGATGGCCATGCCCATGGGCAGCTCATAGCTGATCATCTGTGACGAGGCGCGCAGGGCCCCGAGCAGGGAGAACTTATTGTTAGACGCCCATCCGCCGACCATGATGCCATAGCCGCCGACCGAGAGGACGGCGAGCAGGTAGAGGATGCCCACGTTGAGGTCGGCCACCTGCAGGTTGAACGTGTGTCCGCCGAAATCAAACGACTTGCCCCACGGGATGATCGCACTCGTCATGAGCGCCGTGGCCATGAAGATGCACGGGCCGAACATGAAGAGGAACTTGTCCGACGCCGAGGGCGTGATCTCTTCCTTCATGAAGAACTTGACCCCGTCGGCGAGCGGCTGCAGGAGGCCCCACGGGCCGGCGCGGTTCGGGCCGATCCGGTCCTGGAATAGGGCGGCAAACTTGCGTTCGCCATACGTGGCATAGGCGGCCACGGTGAGGCTCACCAGGAAGATGACCAGGATCAGGATGGTCTTGTCGATCAGGAGCGTCCATTCCATCATTCCGGCAGCGTTTTGACGTCATTGAGCCGCAGCGGGTTGGGCTTGACGAGCTTCTTGTACTTGTTGGCCGAGATTACGGAGTGGCGCGGCACGTCGCGCACGCCCTCGATCACCCAGTCGGCGGTCTGTTTCTTGTCGAAGCGGCACGTGTCGCAGATGAATTCCTCGACCTCGCCCCACGGGTCCTTGCGGCCGGTGACGCGGAGGACGTCGTCGCCCTTGTACCACAGCACGACCTTGCCGGAGCACTTGTCGCAATCGCGGTGCGCGTCGACGGGCTTGGTAAACCACACGCGGCTCTTGAAGCGGAACGTCTTGTCGGTAAGTGCACCCACCGGGCACACGTCGATCATATTGCCCGAGAATTCGCTGTCGATCGCCTCTTTGATATACGTGGAGATCTCCGCGTGGTCGCCGCGGTTGATCACGCCGTGCACGCGGCCGTCAGTGATCTGCTCGGCCACCTTGACGCAGCGATAGCAAAGGATGCAGCGCGTCATGTGGAGCTGGATCTTGTCGCCGATGTCGATCTTCTCGAACGTGCGGCGTTCGAAGTCCGTGCGTGTTCCGGCCTTGCCGTGTTCGTACGACAGGTCCTGCAGGTGGCATTCGCCCGCCTGGTCGCAGACCGGGCAGTCGAGCGGGTGGTTGAGGAGGAGGAACTCGACCACGCCCGCGCGGGCGGCCTGCACCTTCTCCGACAGTTCGTTGGTCACGACCATGCCGTCCATCACCTGCGTGCGGCACGAGGCCACGAGCTTGGGCATCGGACGGGGATCCTTCTCGGAACCCTTGGTCACCTCGACGAGGCAGGTGCGGCAGTAGCCGCCGCTCGTCGGCAGCTTCGAATAGTAGCACATCGTCGGCGGGGCCACCTCCGGACCGATCGCCCGGGCGGCCTGGAGGATCGTGGAGCCGTCGGGCACCTCGACCTCGATTCCGTCTATCGTTACTCTGGCCATTGTCTTTCGTTCGTCATCGCGCCCGCAGGGACGCCGTGATCAATTTATGCGTGCACCGGATCGGGCGCCTGGCAGTGTTCGTAATAACTGAATGTTCCCGGCCGGTGTGTCTTGTGCACATAGGCTTCGAACTCATGGCGGAAATGCCGGATCGCGCTGGCCACGGGCCAGGCGGCGGCATCGCCGAGCGGGCAGATCGTATTACCCTCGATCTTCGACTGCACGTCCCACAGCAGGTCGATGTCGGCCGGCGTGCCATGTCCGTCGAGGATCTTGTGCAGGATCTTTTCCATCCACCCGGTACCCTCGCGGCACGGGCTGCACTGGCCGCAACTCTCGTGATGATAGAAGCGCGTGAAGGTGTACAGGTTGTGCACAATGTCCGTGCTTTCGTCCATGACGATGAATCCGCCCGAGCCGAGCATCGTGCCGGTGGCAAATCCGCCCTCGGCCAGGGACTCGTAACTCATGAGGCGCGGTTGGCCCGCGGCGGTCTTGAGGATGAGGTCGGCCGGCAGGATCGGCACGGACGAACCGCCGGCCACAACGGCCTTGAGTTTCCGGCCGTGCAGGATGCCGCCGCAGTATTCGTCAGCGTAGATGAATTCCTCTACCGGCAGGCCGAGTTCGATCTCGTACACGCCGGGCTTGTTGATGTGGCCGGAGGCCGAGATCAGCTTGGTACCTGTCGACCGGCCGATGCCGATGTCGGCATAGGCCATGCCGCCCATGCTGACGATCGGGGCGACCGCGGCGAGGGTCTCGACGTTGTTGACCACCGTCGGGCAACCATACAGGCCCTTGACGGCGGGGAAGGGCGGCTTGATGCGCGGGTTGCCGCGCTTGCCCTCGAGGGATTCGAGCAGGGCGGTCTCCTCGCCGCAGATGTAGGCGCCGCCG
>CAYMLN010000240.1:0-4804 GCA_964391045.1 uncultured Saprospiraceae bacterium | reverse complement strand
TGGGGCGAGTTCCGCACGCCCGACTTCAACCAGATCCGGCGGCGCATGAACTCGCCGGTGCTGTTCGACGGCCGCAACATCTACGACCTCGAGGACGTGCCCGACGACTTCTATTACGCGAGCATCGGCCGCGAAATCCTTTACCCGAAATCCTGATCGATGGAACCGATCCAAATGGTTGACCTGAAGACCCAGTACCTGAAGCTGAAGCCGGAACTGGACGCGCGCCTGATCGCGTGCATGGAAATCGGCGCCTTCATCCAGGGTCCGGAGGTCAAGGCGCTGGAAACAGCGCTCGGCGCCTATCACGACGGATCGCACGTGATTGCGTGCGGCAACGGCACGGACGCCCTCCAGATCGCGCTCATGGCGCTCGGCCTCGAACCGGGCGACGAAGTGATCGTTCCGTCGTTCACCTTCGTCGCGAGCGTCGAGGTCATCGCCCTGCTCGGCCTCAAGCCGATCGTGGTGGACGTCGACCCCGACACGTTCCTCATGCGCGTCCCGGATATCGAGGAATCGCTCTCCCCGCGTACGCGGGCCATCATCCCCGTCCACCTCTTCGGCCAGTGCGTCGATATGGAACGCTTGATGAAACTGGCGAAAGTGCGCGACCTCTTCGTGATCGAGGACAACGCGCAGTCGATCGGCGCCCGCTGCAAGATGGGCGAAGACGACCGCCGCCTCTCCGGCACGATCGGCCACATCGGCTGCACGTCGTTTTACCCGTCGAAGAACCTCGGCTGTTACGGCGACGGCGGCGCCCTGTTCACGCGCGACGAGAAGCTCGCCCAACGCATCCGCATGGTCGCCAACCACGGGATGCAGCGCCGCTATTACCACGACATCATCGGCGTCAACAGCCGGCTCGATTCCTTCCAGGCCGCGATCCTCAATGTCAAGTTGCCGCATCTCGACGCGTGGAACGATGCGCGCCGCAAGGTGGCCGACCGCTATGATTCCCTGCTCGAGGATGTGCGCGAGGTGATCCGCCCGAAACGCGTGGCCCGGTCCGAACACGTGTTCCACCAATACACGATCCGCGTGCCGGCCGACCGCCGCGATGCCCTGCAGGCCTACCTGTCGGAACACAAGATCCCGTCGATGATCTACTACCCGGTGCCCATGCACCAGCAGGAAGCCTTCAACAAGCTCGTTCGCCGCCGCGTGACGCTCACCCAGACCGAGAAGATCAGCGCCGAGGTGCTGTCGCTGCCGATGCATCCGGAGCTGACGGCTGACCAGGCGCAGTATATCTGCGATCATATCGGACGGTTCTTCAAGGGCTAGCGGACGCGTGATCCAGGTCACGATCCCCGACCACTTCATCGCCGAGCGCACGTATGCGGTGCAGGCGGTGCTTCATCATCTCCTCGGGCTGCCGGTCACCGTTACGCCCGACGCCGCATGCCGCGACTACGTGATCCGCTGGGGCGAAAAGACGATCGTTGTTGAAGACGGTTTTTTTGGAAAACTGACCCCCACGCAGGCCTACCTCGATACCGCATTCATTCCCTACAAGGCGCATGAGGCCGGCGCGATGGGCTTGCATCACATCGTTCGCATCTTCGGCCAGGACCGGTTGACGACCGTGCCCGATCGCATCGAATGCGGCGTCGATCTCTTTGCCGGGGCATTCTTCATGCTCACGCGGTGGGAAGAGACGCTGCCGCACACCCCCGATGCGCATGGCCGCTTCCCTGCCGACCAGGCGCTGATCGTTCGCTCGGGATTCATCCGCCGGCCGGTCGTCGATGAATATGCCGCGCTGCTGGCAGATTGGCTCACTGGATTCGGCTATCCGGTCCCGACACAAGCATACCGCATCACGCCAACGTGCGATGTCGATCATCCGCAATACTGGCCGGAAAAGGGCATCGCCAAACGCATCCTCGGCCGACTGGCCCGGCACAAGAATCCGTTCCGGATCACGGAGGACATTCGAACATGGAAGGCCGTTCGCCAGGGCGTCATCCCCGATCCGTATGATCAGTTCGATGACATGATGAACAGCGCGGCAGACCGAAACTTGCGCTTCACGTTCAACTTCATCGCCGGCGGGCAGACGAAATTCGAAGGAAACTATTCGCTCGCTGATACGTCCATCCGACGCCTGATCGATACGATCCAGCGACGCGGTCACGACATCGGCCTGCACCCGAGTTACGATGCCGGCCGACAGGCCCATGTGATCGCCGCCGAACGGCAAGCCCTCGAGAAAGCGGTCGGCCATGCGGTCACGACCTCGCGACAGCATTACCTCCGGTTTACCACCCCGGACACCTGGCGTCAGCTCGCGCTGGCCGGCATCACCGAGGACAGCACGATGGGCTACGCCGCCGAACCGGGTTTCCGCTGCGGCACATGCAAGCCGTTCCCGGTATTCGATGTCCTGCGGCGCGAGATGCCCGGCCTCATCGAGCGCCCCCTGCTCGTCATGGACGTGTCGCTGCGTTATTACAAGAAACTGAGCGTACCGGACGCGCTCGCGCTGTGCGCCGATATCAAGGACCAGGTGCGCAAGCACCACGGGGATTTTGTGTTCCTCTGGCACAACTCGAACCTGAGCGACATCGAGGACTGGGCGGAATGGCGGGAGGTGTTCATGTATTTGCTGGAACCCTGATGCCGCTTCATCGATACCGTGCGTCGATGTGTTGGACCGACTGACCGGCGCCCGCATGCAACGTCAATACGCGGAAAATCCTTCGTCTATGATTCTCATCCGTTGGACCCCAGGCCCCGAACCTGCATAGAAATTCCGGGACCCGTGTGCGGGTCGCCTTAATTTTGCGCCGAACCAATTATCGCAACCTCCAATGAATACACTCCACCTGAAGTCATTCGGCCGTGCGGCCGGAATCTTCGCCCTTTGCCTGATGATAGCCGTTGGCCGACTTGCCGCCCAAGATGACACGATGGTCGTCCAGGGCATGCGGTCCACCAACGACAACGTCAAGACGATCTTCTCCCACCCCGGCCGGCTCGGCTGGTGGGTCGGCCCGGAATTCGCCTACTCGCAGTTTGACGACAAGCATGTCTATTTCGGCGGCATCAGTGGCGGCATCATCGTCGGTCACAGCTTCTCCATCGGCCTGGCAGGGATGGGCATCGTCAATTCGCCGGATCTCGCCTACGACGGGATCCACCCGACCGATCGCGTCTACCTCTACGGCGGGTATGGCGGCCTGAAACTCGAATACCGCCTCTTCCCGAAAAGCATCGTCAATGTCGCAGTCCCGTTGCTCATCGGCGGCGGCGGCGCCGTCTACAGTACCTGGGGCGGCAACCACTGGTACGGCGGTCCGGATGACGACGAGGATTATGAATACGCCTGGGACAGCTACTTCGTCGTCGAGCCGGGCGTGACGGTTGGCGTCAACATCCTGCACTTCATGCGCCTCGACATCGGCGGCAGCTACCGCTACATTCCCGACCTCGAGTTGCCCGGCACGCCGGATGACCGGATGACGGGCTTCAGCGGGACGATCGGGCTGCGGTTCGGGCGGTTCTGATCCGGATTCGAAGGTTGTTTGAAGGTTGCGCCTTCAAACATGAATGTGCCGGACCACAAGTCCGGCACAACATCTCCTCATTCATGTACGAGCCGCAAGTCCGGCACATCACCTCCTCTTGCATGTGCCGGACCACAAGTCCGGCACAACATCTCCTCATTCATGTACGAGCCGCAAGTCCGGCACAACACGCCCTAATTACTAAACACCATCTTCTTGGTATCGACCAACTTCCCGTCGAGCCACAGCGAATACAGGAAGGTCCCTGTCATGTTGTACCCGTGCTCGTAGAGGATCTCATTCATCCCGGCCTGCACGGCTACCGGCAACTGACGGATCACCCGGCCGCCGGTATCGGTGATGACGATACGGGCATCTCCGCGCGCCGCGCGCTCATCGAGCCAGAAACTGATGACGGTCGACTCGTCAAACGGATTCGGCCTGTTTTGGAATAACTCGACAGTCTTGCCCGCCGCTTCACCGGATGCGGAGGTCAGGATGACGCGTTGCTCCGGCGAGAACAGGCTCTCCACGCCATTGGTGTCCACGGCTGCAACCGACACGAATAGATTGAGCTCGCGCGACGGCAGCGTCAATGCTGCGGTCTTCGTGCCGACAACCGCATAGAGCGTGTCGAAATCGTTGGTGTGCACGCGCAGGCCGACGAGGTAGTGATCGTAGTTATCGGGGTCGTCGATCTCCACATACAGGAAATCACCGTCCTGGCCGACGCTGGCCAGGGTCGGCGTGCGCACGTCTTTGGCGGCCATGGCCAGCCCGATTCCGTTGACGGACGCATTGCGCGCGAGATAATTGAAGTCCACGAAGAAGCTGTCGATCACGCCGTCCCCGTCGGTGTCCTCGCCGAGGAGGTCGCCCGAGGTATGCTGACGATCGTGATACTCCGGGTCGGACACGTCGGCATTGCCGTGTTCATTCGCCGAGGTGAACCGCATGGCGGGAAAGCCGTTTTGCCGGAACGGAATGTGATCGCCGCCGCGACCCGTGCGGTCCTCGGCCGACATGATCGTGACGCGCATCGGCACCGCCGCGGTCGGCTCGATCCGGTTTTGGTATTGCATCTTGATGTACCGGGCCAACGCCTTGTTGGGCGAATTGAACGCGCCGAACGAGAAGAGCCGCACTTGCGTACTGTCGACGTGATTGAATCCCGGGCATGACGGCGGCGATGAAGTCTCGCCACAGATGATGCCGCCAATGACGTCATTATTCAACACTGCCCGAATGGGAATTTCCTCGGCAACCGCATAGACGGCGAGTGCATTAGC
>CAYMLN010000239.1:0-4841 GCA_964391045.1 uncultured Saprospiraceae bacterium | reverse complement strand
GTAGAGGTTAGGGTTTAGGGTGTAGAGGTTAGAGGTTAGGGTGTAGAGGTTAGGGTGTAGATATTGGGACAGTCTCACAGTTGAGCCTGCAAGACACCCCTCACGTTGCGACCCGTTGCGTCTTTATGGAAAGCAATTCAGGATAGAGGATTTCCTGGAGGATGGCGCTCCATTGGCATTGCACGGATAACAAGAGGTCGATCAGTGACTCTTCTGGTGGTGGGAAAATCGCCCTTGCCTTTTACTTTGGCAATCAAAGAATCGCCTCCGCCTTCTATACTCGCCAGCGTAAATGATCACGCATCTCGTGATCAAATGAAAATTAAAGGGCGTTGCCTTCGCCTTTGGCTTCGGCAACCGAAGGTAGCCCTGGCATCTTTGTAGCACCGGGCATCAGCCCGGCATATGCGCGCGGATGATCAGCCGATCCCGTCGCGGCGGGATGGGAGGAAATTTCATATACCTCGGTTTCTAAATAGCTTCCGCTCCTCCGGAGCTGTCTCCTTGTATGATGAACATGGCGGGTGAAGCACCGATTGCCATAGCATGCAAGGGAGGCACATGGGCGTGTTTATCAGGTTTATGAGGTTTATCAGGTTTATGGGGTGGGAAAGTCGAGACAGTTGAGACAGTAGAAGCTGTAAGAGGTCCTTCACTCTGCGACCCATTGGGTGACGCTGCTTATACTGCTGTGGATTGAAGTTCTCCACGCATATGGCTTTACATTTTCCTTGCACGAAAAAAAGATATTTCGGTGGTATTTTCCAGGTGTTTGGCGATCTCGCCACCGCCTTCGGCTACGGCGATCACAGGACGCCACCCACCGTAAGGTGTCACATTCCATATAGATTCCATGCTCCCAGCGTGAATGATCACGCATCACGTGATCAAATGAGAATCAAGTGGCGTCGCCACGATCCATACCATAGCGCCGGGCTTCAGCCCGGCGTATATGGACAATGATGATCAGCCGATCCCGTCGCGGCGGGATCGGGAGGAAATTTCATGCACTCCGGTATCTAAATAGCTTCCGCTCCTCCGGAGCTGTCTCCTTGTATGATGAATATGGTTGGTGAAGCGCCGATGGCTAGAGTATGCAAGGGAGGCCTATCGGCGTGTCGTCAGGCTGGCCATCCGCAAAATACCATCATCCACCAGCAGTATGGAATCATGGCGCCTATCAATTACGTTCCTCGCCCCAAGGAATATACCCTTCGATCGCAAGGGCGTGAATAATGCCTCGGATCAGAAAATTATTGACAAAACTGAGATGGTACTTGTTGCCACCTGCCAGAACGGGCTTGAGCATATTCTTGTCTCGCAACGCCTTAATCTTCCTGGAGATGGTCACCGCGTGCTTGCCAGGGAAGATCGGCTCGACGTCACGCGCCTGGATACTCGGCCTGGATGCGGCCAGTTTCAGGATCGCATACTCCTCGCTATCCACGTGCTTCATTTTCCTGGAATACTGCAGGGCCGGCAGCAAGAGGTGCTGCGTCACATATTCCGCATCGCCCAACCGCTCCACCTTCTCAATCTCCGTTTTCAACCCTTCCAACACGTACATGCACCATTGCTCATAAGCCTCCCGTGATCCCGAATCAGCGGCAGCAAGCATTTCATTGTACCTGTTGCGATCGATACAGAATATGGCCGTTGGGTTCAATATCCTACCCACTTGCAACCTGAAACCGGCCTTGATCAGCATCGCGTAGGTTAACAGCCGGCCTGTTCGCCCATTCCCATTGCCAAAGGGATGTATCCACATAAAGCGATGGTGGGCCATGGCCGCCTTGAGCAAATCATACTTTGGAGGAAGGGGAGCATTGATGACGGCAAACATATCCTCCATCAGTGTATCAATCAGATATGGCGGGGGCGGCACATGTCCGGAGCCGGTAATCTCGACGGCTTGCACGCGGTAAGCGCCTGGGCGCTGGTCTCCTTCTCCGTCGGGCGGGGGCGTTAAATTTTCCACAATGAGCTTATGGAGCTCGGAAACAAAAGCCCTGTTGACCGGATAATCCATGGCATGGGCCTCGACCCAGCGTAAGGCTCGTTCGATATTTCTGATTTCCTCGATGTCTTCGTTGACAAAGGGGCGATCTTCCAGTTGTGTTTCGATAAACTGGGCAATGGTCGTCCGATTGCCTTCCAAACGGGCTGACCCGACGCTTTCCAACATTTGAAAGATTTGCTTGAGCTCGAAAAACAGCGTAGACGGTGTTGTCCCTTGCAGTCTTAGCGTTCTGAGTTTCTCTAGCTCAATGACCAGCGTGGTCAACGCACTGTCAAAAGCAGGTTCGGGAAGGTGAAAATCAATTGGTGTCTCATCCTGCGATCCCATAACAAGAAGAACTTAAAACATTTAGCGCTTTTCAAATATAATACTTATCTCACAAATGCCACAAATATCTGTTTTACTGTTAATTATAAATTTTTACGATATGGAAATATTTAACATTTTTGCCTGTCGACACTTATCGGGCACGCACACACACCGCCGCCTTGGCCGGGCATCAGCCCGGCGTAAGGGCGCGCAGATGATCCGCCGATCCCGTCGCGGCGGGATCGGGAGGAAATTTCATGCACCCCGGTTTCTAAATAGCTTCCGCTCCTCCGGAGCTGGTTGGAGGTTGCCGAGGGCATCACCCTCGGTTGAAAACGTGGTCAACGAATGTGTGTCCGAGGTTGACCTCGGACACAAGCGGTCGATGGTGAACCATCGACCCACCCTCTCACTGTCTCACTGTCTCACTGTCTCACAACTCTATTAGGCCTTCCGGCAACCGCATCGTCACCACCTGCGCGTCATGGTCGGCCTCGACGATGAGGTCCTCGTGTAAAGGGATGAGCACTTCCCTGCCCTCGTGCAGGACGATGGCCATGAGTTGTTGCGGGAATTCTTCCGTGCGCTCGATGATAAAGGAATGACCGGAGGTCTCGTCCTGGATGGAATAGCCCGTCCACTTGTCGCGGCGGGCGGCGAGGACCAGCTTGTGGCGCGAACGGACCTGGTCTTCGGGGAGCCAGAGGTCCTTGCCCTGCAGGGCATCGGCTTGTTCGCGGACGCCGAGTCCGTTGAGGGAGATGACCTGGTGGGTTCCGGATTCGAAATCGCCGATGGCATAGGGCACCATCGAGCCGTCGAGGTCTAAGAAGATGAATGTGCCGGGCTTCAGGTACGTCTCGTATTTACCCTCCACGGTGATGCGAAGGCGACCGTCGGTGCCGTGCGATTTCAAGACGCGGCCCAGGCTGAAGAACGACTCGACGGGAGGATACGGATTGCTCACCGGTACTCGATCAGGGTTTGCCGGAGGATATAGCCCTTGTTCGCATGCTGGAGCCACGGCTTGCCGATGCACGGGCCGAAGTCGCCGAGGGCGATACAGCGGCTGTCGAGGATCGTATCGATGCGCGACACGAGCCCGACGTTCCGCGCATAGGTCTCGAGCACGGTTCGCTTGGTAAGGCCGTCGTCAGCATCGACCTGCCGGACATGCATGAGCTGCCCGGTGGGAAATCCGACATCGCCAACCTGGCCGGCGACATCGACCTCGAGAACGAGGGATTCCCAGTATTCGAAAGGCTCAAGATTCTCTGTGCCGACCTGTACGACCGTCTCCGGCGAGATGTAAGCCGTCGACACCCAGCCATTGCCCTGCCACAGCGGGAAGGTCATTTTGACGAAGGTGACGTTCTCCTCCGTGCGCAGCGCTTCCGCGCCTGCGACCACGGACGTATACACGTCGCGCAATACCCAGGGGCCGGTCGCATCATCGCGCCGATATCGATGGATCACAAACGCCGAATCGCCCGCGCCGGTCGGGACCTTGCCGACAATCTCCTCGCGCAACTGGAAGGACACCGTGTCGCGGGTGTTTCCGCCCGGTGCATCATCAAAGACGATCGAATCGACGGCATACGTGATCGAGCGGCCGATGGCCAGGGGGAAATATTGTTCGCCATCAGAAACAGACGGTGGCGGCTCCGATTCGTTGCCGCAGGCGAGGATCGCGATGCAGCAGACAAACGTCAGCAGCCGCGTAATCATGACAGCGGCAGGTGTTGGCTGCCCCGGATGATGCCGCCGCCGATCACATCCTCGCCTTCGTAGAAGACGGCGGACTGGCCGGGGGCGATGCCCTTGACATTGGCCAGGAAGCTCACCTCGACAGTCGTCGGACTCGTCTGGTAGAGCTCGCTCATGGTGCCCGGATCGCGGTAGCGGATCTTCGTGAGTGCTTCCAGCCTGTCGGGGATATGGTCGTACTTGAGCAGGTTGACCCCGCCGACCTTCATCGTATTGCGGATCAGGTCCTCCTCGCGGCCGAGGACGATGGTGTTTGACTCGGGGATGATCTCCGTGACGAACATCGGTTCGGCAAACGTAACGCCGAGTCCCTTCCGCTGGCCGACGGTATAGAACGGATAGCCGTGATGCTTGCCCAGCACCTTGCCGGCCTTGTCGACATACAGGCCGCCGTCGACCTTGTCGGCGAGGTCCGGGATCCGCCGCTTCAGGAAGCCGCGGTAGTCGTTGTCCGGCACGAAGCAGATCTCGAAGCTCTCCGGCTTTTGCGACAACTCGAGGTAGCCGTAATCGGCCGCCAGCTGGCGCACCTCGGGTTTCGTCATTTCCCCGAGGGGGAACATGCTCCGTTCCAGGCAGGCCTGGCTGAGGCCCCACAATACGTAGGATTGATCCTTATTGAGGTCCACCGCGCGGCGAATGAACTTCCGGCCGTTGTGCTCCCCAATGCGCGCGTAATGGCCGGTGGCGATGTACTCGCAACCCAGTGCGTCGGCGCGCTTCAGCAGGGCCTCCCACTTGATGT